>JANMFA010000532.1:0-1819 GCA_031377545.1 Hyphomicrobiales bacterium
GGCTGTTAACCCTCGGAACAAACGACACGTCCGCCACCCTTGGGCTCCAAGCGCACCCGGAGTTCCAGATCATGGTCGCTGACGTCTGACCCGCCAGGCACGGCCCCCGCCTGGCGGGTCTTTTTGTGATTGTCGGTCACAGCCTGTGCCGCCGTGATCAAACCGCCATGTTGTCGATAAGCCGTGTCCGCCCCAGCTTCGCTGCAATCAGAATGCGCAATGGCCCGTCCTGCAAGCCGCTGACGGGAGCCAGCGTCTGCGCGTTGCGGACCGCGACATAGTCAACGACGTAGCCCGCAGCCGTCAGTTGCGCCGCCGCGCTTGCTGCCGCAGCGTCCGGCATCGTGCCAGACCTGATTGCTGCGATGGCGGCTTTCAGGCTGTCGGGAACCAGGACGGCCCTGGCGCGCTCGTCCGGGCTGAGGTAGCGGTTGCGCGATGACATCGCGAGCCCGTCCTTCTCCCGCACCGTCGGTGCACCGATCACCCTGACGCCAAGATCGAGATCACGCGCCATGCGGGTGACGACCATCAGCTGCTGGTAATCCTTCTCGCCAAAGATCGCGATGTCCGGACGAACCTGCGTGAACAGCTTGGCGACCACGGTCGCGACAGCCTCGAAATGGGTGGGACGGAACGCATCCTCCAGCCCCGCTTTCGCTGGTCCCGCCAGTGCAATGGTGGTCGCGAAGCCATCGGGATAGATCTCGGCCGGCGTCGGCGCATAGACCAGATCGCATTGCGCATCCGCCAGCATGGCGCAGTCCGAGTCAAAGGTGCGGGGATACTTTGAGAAATCCTCGGTGGGTGCGAACTGCGTCGGATTGACGAAGATCGAGGTCACCACCTTCGCCCGGCGTCTGCGGGCGGCCCTCACCAGGCTGACATGCCCGGCATGCAGCGCACCCATCGTGGGCACAAGCGCGACCTTGTGCCCGTCACGCTTCCAGGCCTCCACCTGCTGGCGCACGGCGAAGATGGTGGAGGCGATGGACAGTTTCGGGACAGAAGGCATGGGAACCCTGATGTTTCGCGGCGGCTATGCCGGAAAAGGGACTTCAAGCCAAGTGAGGCGAGGTCAGGCCGTTGCCAGGCAGAAATCGATCGTCACGCCGTCGCGGAACGGTTCCAGTCGGACGTCAAAGGCCCCGTTCATACCGTCCTGGTTGTAGGTGATGGTCCGGCTGATGGGCGTGCGGGTGTCGCCGACCTCCCGATAGTTGTCCCAAAGTCCAGCTCCGATGATCCCGGGAAAGCATTCCCGCATCGAGCGGTTCAGAAGTTCGTCGAGCCGCCTGCCGGTCATGTCGCGCGCGGCCTTGTTGACGCCTACGATGATCGCATCTGTGATGGTGCCGTTCGGCTCGCGCTTGAACTGCAGCGCGATGATGCTGTTGCCCTTGGCTCGGGCGCTGATCATGTTGAAATCATGATCAAGGTCGAGCACCCGGTTGACGACGTAGAGCGCGGAAATGGTGCCGTGATGCGCCAGCGGCAGGATGGCTCGCTCCCAAAGCGGGCGCTCCAGAAAATTGCCGAGCCGGTGAACCGTAACGACCGGGCGCGGGTCGGCGATGATGCTGGCATAGATCGACTGGTAGAATGCACCCAGCACGCCTTTGAAATCATTGACCTTCTTTCCGGTCATGTTGAATCCCGCATGGGCGGCAATGCGTGAACCATACTGTTCGTAGAGCAGATCGCCCGCGCCATCCGGCCGCAGGATCATCACATCGGGCGACAGCCAATCGAGATGCGGCTTTCTGAAGTCGGTTTCTTCCGGCATAGACCGGGCCTTGCGGGTGACGAGCCAGTTGCC
>JANMFA010000539.1:0-15616 GCA_031377545.1 Hyphomicrobiales bacterium
CTGTCGTGCTTGGCGTGATCATCGTTGCGTTTTTCATCGTGCGATTGGCGCCCGGCGATCCTGCCAGCGTGATCGCCGGGCAATCCGGAGCCGCGGATGCGCAGTTCATGGCGCAGTTGCGCGAGCAGTTTGGCCTCGATCAGCCGCTGTTCGTGCAGCTGTGGATCTATCTCAAGGGCGTCGCGAGCTTCGATTTCGGCTTTTCGCACCGCGTCCAGCGGACAGTGCTTGGCCTGATCAGCGAGCGGCTTCCGGCGACCGTCTTGCTCACCGCAACGGCTTTCATTTTCTCGCTTGCTGCAGGCATCAGCCTCGGAGCCATCGCGGCGCGCAAGGTGGGCACGGCAACTGACAGCGCCGTGACCGTGCTGGCGCTGACGTTCTATGCCACACCGATCTTTTGGGTGGGGCTGATCTTCATCCTCGTGTTTTCTGTGTGGCTGAACTGGCTGCCCGCATTGGGGATGTTCAGCATCGGACGCGACTATACCGGACTGACTGCCGTGCTCGATGTTGCGAAGCATCTTGTCCTGCCCGCTCTGACACTCGGTCTCTTTTACATGGCGCTTTATGCGCGGCTGACCCGCTCCTCCATGCTGGAAGTGGCGAGCCAGGATTTCGTTCGCACGGCACGGGCGAAAGGGCTTTCGGAAGGCCCGATCCTGCGGCGGCATATCTTGCGCAATGCCATCCTGCCGGTCATCGGTTTTGCCGGCGTGCAGGCCGGGCAGCTCGTCGGTGGATCCATCCTGGTCGAGACGGTGTTCTCATGGCCTGGCGTTGGACGGCTGGCCTTCGAAGCTCTGCTGGCGCGCGACTACAACCTCCTGCTCGGCGTTTTCATCGTGACATCCGCGATGGCCGTGATCATCAACCTGATCACGGATATCGTCATCGCCCTCATCGATCCCAGGATCGAGGTTGAGGGATGAGCGGCTTCTGGAAACGCTTCTCGCGCAACAAGGGCGCCGTCATCGGCTGCGCGATCTTTGCTGTTGTCGTGTTGATGGCGATCTTCGCGCCGTGGATTGCGCCGGGTGATCCCTGGCGTATGGCGGGGCCGCCGCGCACCGATGCGTTTGATCCTGCCCACTGGATGGGCACAGACATGCTCGGCCGTGATGTCTGGGCGACCATTGTGCACGGGGCGCGGGTCTCGTTGATCGTCGGTGGTGGTGCCACGCTGGCGGCGTTGCTGATCGGCGTGACGCTGGGAGCCGTCGCGGGGTACTGTGGTGGCTGGATCGACGACGTGCTGATGCGCTTCACTGAATTCTTCCAGTCCATACCCAGCTTTGTCCTCGCACTGCTCATCGTAGCGATATTCCAGCCGTCCGTCGGCTCCATCGTCACGGCGGTGGCGATTGTGTCATGGCCGCCCGTGGCGCGGGTGGTACGGGCCGAGTTCCTCAGCCTCCGCTCGCGCGAATTCGTGCAGGCCGCGGTCGTGCTGGGGCAGGGGACATCGCAGATCATTTTCGGCCAGATCCTGCCGAATGCGCTGTCACCCATCGTGGTTCTGTCCTCGTTCATGGTCGCAACGGCGGTCTTGCTGGAGGCAGCGCTGTCCTTTCTTGGCCTTGGTGATCCCAATGTGATGAGCTGGGGCTTCATGATCGGGTCCGGTCGCTCGACGATCCGCATCGCGTGGTGGACCAGCGTCTTTCCCGGAATCGCATTGTTCCTGACGGTGCTTTCGCTCAATCTGATTGGCGAGGGCATCTCCGACGCGATGAACCCCCGGCTGCATGACCGGGGCGAGGCATGAGCGATGCCTTGCTGATTGTTGACGGCCTGTCCATCGCCCTGCCAACCGGCGGTGATCGCCCCTATGCCGTCGAGGATGTTTCTTTCATCCTCGCCAAGGGGGAGATTCTGTGCATCGTCGGGGAATCCGGTTCTGGAAAATCCATCTCGGCATCCGCCATCATGGGGCTTTTGCCCAGGCGACTGCCAGCCGTGAAGGGCTCGATCACCTTTGCAGGTCGCGATCTCCTCAAGCTCCCGAAAGACGCCATGCGCGGCGTGCGCGGCAAAGACATTGCCATGATCTTTCAGGAGCCCATGACGGCCCTCAACCCGATCATGCCTGTTGGCAAGCAGATCGCCGAGGTTCTGGAAGCGCATGGCGTTGGTGACACGGGGAGCCGCCGCGCGCGCGCCATCGAACTGCTGACCGAGGTTGGCATTCCGTCGCCCGACCAGACCGTTGACGCCTATCCCTTCCGGCTTTCCGGCGGGCAGCGCCAGCGCGTGATGATCGCCATGGCGCTGGCGCTCAAGCCCTCGATCCTGATCTGCGACGAGCCTACCACGGCGCTGGATGTCACCACGCAGGCACAAATCCTTGCCCTGATCCGCGATCTGCAAAAGACCAGGGGCACCGGCATCCTCTTCGTTACGCATGATTTCGGCGTCGTTGCTGAGATCGCCGATCGCATCGCCGTGATGCAGCACGGCAAGATCGTGGAACTCGGCACGCGCGATGTCGTTCTCGACAATCCGCGACATCCCTACACGCAAAAGCTGATCAATGCCGTGCCGCGCCTTGCGATGCGCATGACGGCCGCAGTGGATACGCCGCCCCTTCTGCAGGTCCAGCGCCTTTCCAAGACCTATTGGCGCGGAGGGCTTTTCGCGAAGAAGACGCCGGTTCATGCTGTCAAGGAAGCGAGCATCACGCTGGCGCGTGGTGAAACGCTGGCACTTGTGGGAGAATCCGGCTCTGGCAAGTCAACCTTGGCGCGTTGTGTCGTCCGATTGATCGAGCCCACCGGCGGCACGATCCACGTCAACGGCCGCGAGATCACCGGGCTTTCCCAACGCGACTTCAAGCCGCTCCGGCGTCAGATCCAGATGGTGTTCCAGGATCCTTTTGCTTCGCTCAACCCGCGCAAGCGTGTGGGTGAGATCGTCGCAGAAGGCCCGGTTACGCATGGCATGCCGCGCGCCGAAGCCATGGAGAAAGCGAAGGAACTGCTGCAGCTCGTTGGGCTTGATCGGTCATCAGTGTCGCGCTTCCCGCATGAGTTCTCTGGCGGACAGCGCCAGCGCATCGGGCTGGCCAGGGCACTTGCGCTGGAACCGGAGCTTCTGATCGCTGATGAGCCTGTCTCGGCGCTTGATGTCTCGGTCCAGGCGCAGGTTTTGAAGCTCATCGCCGACATGAAGAAGCGCATGAATCTGACCATGCTGTTCATCACCCACGACCTTCGCGTCGCGTCCGAGATCGCGGATCGGATCGCAGTGATGCAACATGGCGAAATCGTCGAGATGGGAACACCGCTGGCTGTTCTGGGCAATCCGCAGCACGCCTACACCCGGACCTTGATCGGTGCGATTCCCGGAGTGGCGTGGGAGGCGACGCGCAGCTAGAGCAGTTTCGGGGATTTCCGGATCACTGCGACAGAGCGGATTTCGTCCGGTTTTCCGAATGGCGACGCGGGCGGCCTGGTTGGCCGGCCAAGGAGCTGTTCGGAAAACCCGGGCGAAATCTGCCTGTCCCTTCGGGTTTCGCCGGAGATGGGCATCCGGTTCGATCCGCTCCTCGACCGATCTAGCCCCGCAGCGCGTGCAGGCCGGCTGCCACGGCCTCTCGCAGGCCTTTCTTCTGTGCAGCAACGAACACGCGACCGTCAGCGATCTGCGTTCTTTCGGAGCGGACATCCCATACAAGCTTGGTCAAGGCAGCCGCGAAGGCCTTGCCTTCATCCGCCACCAGGCAATTGGTTGGCAACCGGCCTAGGCCGCGGATTGAGGAGCGTGTTGCCACGGCAGGTTTCCCCAGCTGGAACGTCTCGATCGTCTTGAGCTGAATGCCCGTTCCGGTGCGGCTGGCCAGAGCAATGGTGCGCGACGATGCCACAAAAGCCGTCGCATCTGGTACCCTGCCCAGCAGCGCCACTTGCTTGCTGCCTGCCGCGAATGTGGCGGGCAGGCGTCCGGCGACAGCAATGGAAATATCCTCTGACAAATGCGGAACGACCTCGTCCATGAACCAGCGAAGCCCTGCCAGGTTGGGCTGCCAGGTCCATGTGCCGATCAGGCCGACGTCATAGGTCGCATCAACGGCAGGCAGAGTTCCCGCCGATGGCACATAGAGCGGCAGGGCGGCCGATTTTGCGCCGATATCGACGCCGAAACCCGCGCGGTCTTCTTCCGCCAGACACCAGACAAAGCGCGCAGCATCCAATGCACTGTGCTCGATCTCCTGAAGGAGCCGAGCTTCGCGCCGATAAAGAAGTCCGGTCAGACCTCCAGCAGTTCCGGCGTTTTCACGGGCTGAAATGTGCTCGACATTGTGCGCGAGGAGAATCGATGGACGCGCCAGCAGCGACGGAAATGCTCCAGCCACGGGGGCCCCGTTGACGATATAGCCATCGAACGGGCCATGGCTGTCGATCACCCCCTGCAACCGCGCTTCGCCAAAGACCGCAAGCTTGGTCGAGATCACCGGGAGATCGCGCCGAAGGCTCTCGATCAGCCAGCGCAGTTTCTGGGCCCTGGAGGCAACGGCGTTCTCGATGACAATCCGGTCCAGAATGACGGATCCGGCCGGTGGTGCCGCCGTTTCTCCCTCCCTGAGAAACCCGAAAAGCGTGACCTCACACCCCGACGTGCGCAAGGCATCAAGCACGCAGGCATTGGCAATTTCAAAGCCGGTATCGGCCGTGCCGGTCGGCAGGAGGGAGGTAATGAAGGCGAGGCGCATGTCAGTTTGGCGGGATGCAATCCCCGGACAGAGGGCTGCAGAAGAATCACCCCTGAGCATGATGCTCCGGTTTGCACCTGCGAGGCGTAAACCCTAATGGTCCCGATTGCTAGTTTGCAAATGTAAAATGGGATAAGCCAGCATCTTCATGCAACCCGATGCCATCGTGATGAATCGAACACCACCGCCGGTCCCCGAAAGTCGCCCGGTCTATGATCCGTTGCGCGTCACCGTGGCCGTTGTTGTCCCCACATTCAAGCGGCCGGAGCATCTGGAACGAACTCTGGCCTCCGTTGCCGGCCAGGAAACATCCCGTGTGATTGCAGCTGTCGTGGTTGAAAACCACGCCGCTGGTGGCGAAGGCCTTGCCATTGCCGAGCAGATGATCGCCGATCACCGCGCGCAGGGACTGGTGGTGGTCGAGCCGAGGCAGGGCAACTGCAATGCCTATAACGCGGGCTTCGCGGCGGCACTGCAGAGCTTCCCCAATCTCACCCATGTCGCCATCATCGATGATGACGAGATCGCTGTTCCGACCTGGCTGGAGACCCTTCTGATCGCAGCAACTCAGTCAGGTGCAGACATTGTTGGTGGTCCTCAGGTTCCAGTGTTCGACGATCCCGCTGGCGCAACGCGCTACATGCTTCATCCCGTGTTTCAGCCGGCGCACGCCGAGAGCGGATCGGCAGGCTTGATCACCAGTACCGGCAATTGCCTCATCGCGGTTGCGGTGCTGCGCGCCATGCAACCGGATTGGCTCGATGAGCGCTTCAACTTTCTGGGCGGAGGAGATACGGATTTCTTCACACGCTGTCGCGCGAGGGGTTTCCGCTTTCAATGGGCGGCCCAGGCCATCGTGCATGAAACCGTTCCGGCACGCCGCACGGAACGCAGCTGGATCACTGCGCGCTCCTTGCGCAACGGACTCATCTCCGCGCTCATCCAGCGCAAGCACAATCCCGGTCTGTCGGGACGCCTGGGTGTTCTTGCGAAAACGCTTGGCCTGCTGGCCGCATCCCCATTCCGATCGCTGGCGCTGTGGAGCAAAACCGGCTCGTTCTATGCTGGCAGTTATCATATGATGATCGCGGCCGGACGGATTCTCGCCGAGTTCGGCTATACCATCGAGCAATACCGCGAGCCCGATAAGAACTGAGCGGGACCCCTTTGTTTCCGATCCGTCAATGTCTCTGATCCGGCAAGAAGTCGAATCCTGGGCCGCCGCGCCGGAGCATGAGCTGCGGGTCCGTGGCGTGTTCCGGCAGGTCGTGTTTATCGCGATTCTGCTGGCGGTCTGGGTGTCCACGCGTCCGTTCTGGACCGCCCCTTCCGATGGCACAATTCCGGCTGCAGACCTTCTGAACCAGCTGACATTTTCGGGCCTGGCCCTTACGGCACTCACCGGTGCCTGGTTCGCCGATCACCGCGCGTTGCGACCAGTGCTGCAACCGTCCTATGTGATCCTTCTGTTGTGGCTTTCCGCCACCGTGCTCATGTCCACGCAATTGGCGATCTCGTTCCGTGCTTTTGCTTTCACGGGCATCATCATGGTTTTGGCGGCTTGCCTTTTTGTGCTGCCGCAGCGCATCGCGCAGTTTCAGAACCTCCTGCTGGGGTGTGCGCTGTTTATTGTGGGCTTGGCCTATTTCGGCGTGTTCGCCCTGCCGGATCTGGGCAAGCACACCGACTTCGATCCCTTTGAACCCGAGCACGCCGGATCGTGGAAGGGCCACTATGACCACAAGAACATCGCCGGAGCCGCGATGGCATCTTTCGCCATTATGGGATTGTATGCGCTGCGGATCGGAAGACGCTGGACCGGGGTCATTCTTCTGGTCGGCGGCGTGGTGTTTCTCTATTTCACCAAGTCCAAGACAGCTCTGCTTCTGCTGCCTTTTGCGATGTTGCTGGGATATCTTTGCGAGCGGATTCCGTCACTTGGCCTCCGGCTTCTGCTGTGCCTTGGTCCCGTGGCGCTGCTGCTGGTGCTGACACTTGGTGGCGCTCTCGTTCCCGAAATCGCGGCTTTCAACAAGCTGGTGATGAAAGACCCGACCTTCACCGGCAGGTTTGACATCTGGCGTTACGGCTTCGAGAAGCTCGCTGAACGACCTTGGACCGGTTACGGTTTCGAGGGCTTCTGGCAGACATCAACCACGCTTGAAGGCGAGTCCCGTCTGGAACTCGCCTGGGCGGTCGAGAAAATCATTCATGGCCACAACAGCTATCTCGATGTCGCCCTGACCACTGGGCTGCCCGGGCTTCTCCTCGTGTTCTACGTATTTCTTGTGAAGCCGGTGCTGGACTTTCACTTCTGCCAGCCGACCGACGACAACCGCAAGCTGGCCACGATGTTTCTGACGATCCTGATTTTCATCTCGCTCGGCATGTGCCTGGAGACCTATTACTTCCGGCGGGCTGATCCGGTCTGGTTCACACTGCTGATCGCGGTGCTCGGCCTGCGGTTCACCGCGGCATTCCGTTTTGCTGAATCGCCTTCTCCAGCTGCCCCAGCATCCTGAGCATTCGCATCAGATCGTCATTGGCCGACGGTCGGGGTGGGAGAGAGTTGTCCACCTGTTGTTCCGACGGCGGGTAGGCACTTCGGCCCTCCCTGTTGGCTGAAACAGGCCGTGCGCGCGCGTCTGGCGGGACACTTGCGACTTGCGCGGCCTGCGCGTTACGCTCGTCGCGCCGTCGCTGCATCACACCGGAAATCTCGGCCAGAAGCGCCAGTACCAACCCAAGGCCAAATCCGGCTGCAGCGGCGCCGGTCACGATCAGACGCTTGGGCGGTCCGGAACGGTCGATGGGCGGCACGGCTGTCGTGATGATGCGGGCGTTGGTTGTATCCACCCGTTCCTGCTCGCCGGTTTCGCGGGCGCGCTGCAGGAACGACTGATAGACCGCGCGGTTGGCTTCCAGCTCGCGCTCCAGTTCTCGCAGTTGCACAGTATCCCGGCTCGACGACAGCGTTTCCTTTTTCAGTCCGTCGACCTGCGCCAGCAACGCTTTTTCGTTGCCAACCGCGCGGTCGAACTCTGCCCGCGCCGCTGACCGGATCCGGGTGATTTCATCTGCCACCGCGCGCTGTGCATCCCGCAGCGTGGACTGTGCTGCGAGATACTCCGGATGCATCGGCCCAAGCGACGTGCTGAGATTCACCGCGCGGCGCTGGGCTTCCCCCATTTGCTGGCGCAAGAGGCCCAGTGTCTGCGAATTGACTGCTTCGGGCAGGGCTCCGCGTTCTGCCTGCTGGCCACGCACGCTGTCGAGCTGGTCGAGCTTGGCCTTGGCGTCTGCAGCCCGCGAACGGGCGAAGGCCAGCTGGCTGTTGACCGCCGCAAGCTGCTCTTCTGTCACCAGCTTGCCGCTGGCACCCACGATGTTCTTCTGGTTCTTGTAGGCTTCGATGTTCTCTTCCGCGATGCGTACCTTGTCGCGCAACTCGTTGAGGCGCCCCGTAAGATTTGTACTGACGCGGCGGTTGGCCTCTGCGCGGGAGGTGGCCTGATCTTCGAGATAGGCCGCCGCAAAAGCATTGGAAAGCCGCGCGGCCTTTTCCGGGGTGGAGGCGGAAACGGCGATATCGACGATGAACGTGCGCTCTCCGCGCCGCACCCAGAGATTGCGGCCAAGCTGTTCCACCATGCGCTGTGTCTGGTCGCCGGAACGTCCGGTCGGGAAAAGCCGGGACAGGACACCGAATGATCCGCTGTATTCCGGATCGCGCGCCAGTCCTTCGCGGTCGACGATTCGGCGCAGCATGTTCGATGATGTGATGATCCGCGCCTGGCTCTCGATATACGCCGTGGTCGAATCGCTGTTCAGATTGTTGGGCGACACCTCGTTGACAAGCGCCCGCAGCTCGCGCGGATCGATCAGCACCTGAGAGGTCGCCTGATACCGATCCGAGAGTGTCATGCTGTAGGCGACAGCCAAGCCGGCAAACAGGATCGACAGCAGGGTCGGCCACCATTTGCGCCGCCACAGAGCTGCCGGGATCGTCGCGAGCCCAAACGCCGCACCGGCATGGCCGGACGGTTCCAGGGCGGGGCGCTGACGGTCATACTGGAACATGGCTGACGCGGAACACGAACCTGTTGGCAAGCCACCGAAACGGGCGGCTTTCTTGCCAAAGGATCATTGCCGAAAAGTCCCTAAGGTTTCGTTTACCATAGTGAGGGTTGAACGCATTGAAGGCAGAAAGTGACGCGGAATCGACCTTTGGGCTTCAGCCCATG
This sequence comes from Hyphomicrobiales bacterium, assembly GCA_031377545.1. Taxonomy (GTDB): domain Bacteria; phylum Pseudomonadota; class Alphaproteobacteria; order Rhizobiales; family Beijerinckiaceae; genus JADCCX01. The sequence continues at coordinate 8,956 of JANMFA010000539.1, forward strand.
CGTCGGAATTCATCAATCACGCGCATCATCGGCTTGGCACGGTAGTCGACATCCAGCGGGAGGGGCCTGTTCGGAAGGCCGTCGTTGCGTTTGAAATGCTCCGGAATCCAGCTGTAGCGGTCAGTGATGCCCCAGGTGATAAGCGTTTCAAGGCCGCCCGCATCGGCAATCGTGCCGAGGAAAGCCTTGACGTGTTTTGCTGCCGCTGCATCGCGCTCCGCCGGTGGGCCGGGCAGCCGCCAGTCAATCACATCCATCTCCGTTACAAGAACCTTTACGCCCAGAATCTTGAGATCCTTGACGAATTGTCCAAGGCCTGCGGTATCGATCAGCTGTTCTGCATAGAGGTGGGCCTGAAGCCCGATGGCGTGGATGGGAATGTTTCGGCCCTGCAGCCGACGCACAAGTGACAGCACATGTTGTCGCCGCAACGTCTGCCGCTCGCCGGTGTTCTCGAGATCATAGTCGTTGTAAACCAGTTCTGCCTTCGGATCGGCCTGCGCCGCCACTTGAAAGGCGATGTCGATATGGTCAGGGCCAAGCAGCCGATGCCAGAGGGTATCGCGCCAGACGCCCTGCTTGGCGGGATCATGGGCAATCGCCTCGTTCACGACATCCCAGGATGGGATCTGCCCGCGATAGCGCGAAGCTACGGTCTCGATGTGCCGACGCAATTCGCTTTCGGCCTCCCGGCGGGTGGTGATGGTCTTGGTCCAGTCTGGCATGCCGCCGTACCAGCATAGGGCATGGCCGCGTACGTCCTTGCCGTTGCTGCGGGCAAAGCTGATGATCCGGTCCGCATCGGCGAAGCTGAACTCCGCCCGCGTGGGTCGCAACGCTTCCCATTTCAGATCGTTCATCGGCACGATGATGTCGCAATGCTTGACCAGCGCATCGCGGTAGAGCGGATCCTCAAGGAAATTTTCCTTCATCGCCGCAGCGCCATACCGCATACGGCGAGGCTGGGTCGCAGCTCCTGTGCCTGTTGCGGCCAGAACACTGGCGCCAAGGCCAAGCAGGGCGGTGCGGCGGGATGGGGTGGGTGCGGTCATCGGCTCTCCTGCGGACAGCCTGAACTATACGCCATTCGCCCGGTCTCCGGCAAAACCTCCGTTCATTGAACCCTAACGGGATGTCGCTAACGTTTCGGGCCATGATCTTGCATCGGAAAACCATCACGGATTACCTGACGATCACGTCGGGCGTCTTCGGTCGCCTGGTGATTTCGGTGGCCTATTTTCTCATTGTCGCCAATGTCCTTGACCTGGGGGAATTCGGCATCTTCGCCTCGGCCTCCGCGGTCGGCCTGGTCCTGTCACGCTTGATGGCTTTTGGCTTCATTTCGCCGGTCTATCGTGTCGCAACGGTCAAGCCGCGCATTCTGGGGGCCTATGTCGCGGGATTGCTGGTGCTCGCGGTAGCGTCGCTGCCTGTCATTCTGGCTGCGGCGGCAGTCATCCATAGCCTGTTGTTTGCCAGCCGGATCGGATTGGGCTGGTTTCTGGCCATCATCGCCTGTGAGGTCATTGGCTGGCGCGTGGTCGAGTACATCGTGATCCAGTTGAACGGGCTGTCGCGGTTCGGGCGTGCTGCGACGCTGGTCATCCTCGGTTCGGCGTTTCGGACGATTGCTGCCATCGCATTCCTTCTTCTGCCCTGGCGCGGACTGGAAGCCTGGATCTGTTTCTACGCCCTTGCCAATGCGCTGACATTGGCTGTTGGGGTCGTCCGTTACGCTCCACGTGTCCAACTTCGGTTTGTCTGGCGGCTGTATCCCCGTCGAATGCGTGATGCCGTCACCGCAGCACTTTCGGAGCTGACGTTTTATGTGCAATCCGAGCTCGACAAGCTGCTGGTCCTGACGATCGCCGGTAACCGCGTGGCGGGGCTCTACGCCATTGCGATGCGGCTGATCGATCTCACGGCTGTCCCCATTCGCAGCTTCAACCAGATGCTGGTCCAGCGCATGATGCGTGATGGAACAGCAATGGCCAGTATGCGCAGGCGGGTGCTGATCGAGGGGCTGATCGCAACTGTCTCGACCGCCGGCATGGTCGCCTTCATCATCCTTCTGTGGATCAATCCGCACATTCTTGGACGGAACATCGCCCAGGTGACACCCTTTCTGCTGCTGATGGTGGCGATACCGGCGTTGCGCAACCTCGTGGAGTACCAGGGCGAGCTGCTCTATGCGCGCGAGAAGGTGGTGACCCGTGCCGTGCTTCTGGCGATCCTTGCGGCACTCAAGCTCTCTCTGATGGCCGCCTTGCTCATAGCACTTCCAAACTTTGAGCACTGGGCGCTGCCACTGACGGGCGTATTCCTGCTCACCTATCTCGTCTCGGCCGTTGTGACCTACAGGGCGTTGGCGCGGTCGCAGATGTAGGATCGTAACAACGCGGGAGACGTGCCAGTGAAGGACTGCACGCAGATCGCGATCTGCTGTGGTGAAAGCTTGCTGACGAAAGCCTTCAACGAGATCTCGGTCAGTGCCTCACCCTGCCAGTAGGTGAGGCTCAGCGGCTCGGCGTCAGCGAAATGGCCAACACGCCCGGCGAGGCCGTCCACATAGGCTCCATAGATCTGATACTCCGAGAACGTGCGCGCCCGGCCAAGCGTGGCAGCGAGATCACGACCGCTGCGCTGTTCGATCACGTCCAGCATTGTGATCACATGCTGTCGCCGCCAGCTCACGAGATTGTTGATGTAATCGCAGGCAGGCCATGTCGGAGGCGACGATCCGAACAGGGTGGCCGCGTGTGCCGTCCAGCGTCGATGCCTGTTGTAGGCCGGTTCAGTCGTAATGCCGCCATCCTTCGCATAGAGCCGTACCAGCCCGTTCTGCTCGAAGGACTGCGCGCCGAAGGGCCGCACAAACACGCTGTCACTGTCCGCCATAACCATCACATCCTCGTCGATGTGGCGTGCGATCAGAAGTTTGCGCAGCTGCTGGATATGCCAGCCGGACATCGGCCAAACGAGCGGTACGAGACTGGCCCACATCGTTTTGCCGCCGCTGAATGGCCGCGTGACCGGCTTCAGCCAGCCTGGCAGCAAGTGGCTGTCGGGGACAATATGACGGCGTGGCCCTGCCATGGGCTTGAACAGCGGCAGATCATGATCTGCAACGAGGATGTAATGCTGGAAGTCGCTCGTCGCCATGCGATCAAGACTCTCGGCCAGCAATACACACCGTTGATGATCACCCGCATAGCTGGGCGTGACAATGGCCAAGCGTCCTGCAGCCATCACGCTGATCCCGGACCACGGGTCGACGGGGCAAAACGGACCAGCCCGAGTTTAACAAGCAGGATTCTGAGCAGAAACAGAGGGTTGCCAAGCACATAGCGCGCGAAAAGCCGCCTTGGCTCCTGCACCAGCCGATAGAGCCATTCCAGCCTGAGATTGCGCAGCCACGCAGGTGCACGCGGAACCTCGCCTGCCAGGAAATCAAACAGCGCACCCACTCCCAAAGCCAGCGTGGCCTGTTCGCCGGAGATGTTTCGGGCAATCCAGGCCTCCTGATGGGGATTTCCCATCCCGACCAGCAGGATGTCCACCGGCTGGCGCTGAAGTCCGGCGAGGAAAACCGCAGTCTCCGCTTCGTTGGTGAAGCCATGCGAGACAGCCGTGAACTGGTGGTGCGGCATGTGCGCTTTCAGAACCTGCGCCGCCTTTTCCGCGATACCGGGCCTGGCTCCGAAAAGCGCGATCCGCAACGGGCGTGTTGCGGCAGCAATCAGCGCGGGAACAAAATCAGTACCATTGAGGTTGGCGGCAAAGGGGGCCCCGTGCAGGAGCTTTGCCCCGATATCCACACCGACGCCATCGGCGAAGACCGTAAAGTCCGAAAGAAGCTGCCGGATAGAACCATCAGACCACGCGAAATTGGCCGTATGGGCGTTGCAGAACGCGATTTTCATGGGCTTGGCGTGCTGCATCGCCAGCAACAGCTGGCTGATCGCAGCCTCGCGCGACAGATCACTGATTGCCACGCCAAAAATCGTCTTGGATGTCGAATCAGTGGACTGAAGCTTTTCCGTGGCGATATGGCCACCCAGTGACATAAGCGCGCCCCAAGACTTGCATTGTTTTTGTGCATTTCGATTAGCGAAAATGGTGACAATGCGCCAGCAACACTTGCGTCTATGCTTACTGGCCATTTGCGACGTGTCCGGTGACAAACAGGGAAAGTCCTGCTGACGGCGGGGGTCTGGCTTGACTATAGTCGGCCCAATGGAAGTCATTGCGCCTCGACAGCCTGATCGTTCCCGCCTCGCTGCGCCCGGCCAGCCGGATGAACTGGAGCGTGCCGTCGGAAAGCTCGGCCTTGTCGTCCGATCCACGGGTGGCAGCGATGCGATCCATGATCTCCACCAGTCCGGCTGTGGACGTTTCCTGTTTCCTGCGCGGGATAAAGCCCATCCGCTGGAAGCCGTTGTGGTCAATACCGCGGGCGGGCTGACCGGCGGCGATCGCTTCGACATCACGGTCTCTGTCGGGCAGGGCGCTCGTGCAGTGCTTGCCACGCAGGCCTGCGAGAAGATCTACGCGTCGTCGGGGGCGACCGCAAAGCTGTCGACCCGGCTAAAGGTGCAGAATGGCGCGGTCTTGCGCTGGCTGCCGCAGGAGACGATCCTGTTTGACCATTCCGCGCTAGAGCGCTCGCTGACCATCGACATGGCAGGAACCGCCGATGTGCTGGCGGGCGAGGCCATCCTGCTGGGACGGCAGGCAATGGGCGAGGAACTTACCCGTGCGCGCTTGCGTGATCGCTGGCGTATCCGTCGCGACGGCCGCCTGATCTTCGCGGAGGAAACCGCCGTTGGAGGCAAACCGGGGGATTGGCCCGCATTGCGCAGTGGCTGCGCCTTGCTGGGCCAGGACACCACGGCGCTGGCAACGATTGTGCATGTTGCGCCTGGTGTGGAACGCCGGTTGGACGCCGTGAGAGCGATCATGGAAAGCACGGGGATTGACGGCGGCGCTTCGGCGTTCGACGGTCTGCTGGTGATGCGCATGGTGGCACCTTCGGGTCTTGCTCTGCGCCGGACGCTGCTGCAGCTTCTGGAACATGGCCTTGATGGGCGACTGCCAAGGGTCTGGATGACATGAACGACCAAGGGTCTGAACAATGAATCTCACTCCACGCGAGAAAGACAAGCTGCTGATCTCGATGGCAGCCATGGTGGCGCGCCGCCGACTGGAGCGCGGCGTGAAGCTGAATTATCCCGAGGCCATCGCGCTGATCACGGATTTTGTTGTGGAAGGTGCGAGGGATGGCCGCAGCGTGGCCGACCTGATGCAGGCCGGTGCGAAGGTGATCAAGAAATCGCAGGTGATGGAGGGGATCGCCGATATGATCAGCGATGTGCAGGTCGAGGCCACGTTCCCGGACGGAACGAAGCTTGTCACCGTGCATGATCCGATACGGTGAGGTGGAAGAAATGAATCGGCTTTTGGGATCGCTTCTCGTCCTCGGCCTTGGGATTCAAGGCGCGTACGCGCACCATCCCGTCGAAGGTCTTCCATGGGCGGATGCCCTTGAGCATCTTCTGGAATGGGATCATCTGGCAATGGTGATGGTTGCAAGCCTGGCCGGTTGGCTGATCATTCGCAAAGTGAAATCCCTGCGTCGCGCGCGCTCACAGGTGGAGCAAGAGAGCTGAGATGGGGATGGCCTGGCGATGCACCGCTGTTTGGCTTGTCCTGCTGTTTGCGGGCGCGGCAGCGACGGCGCACCCGCATTCACCCTCCGGCGACAAATCCGTTTCCAACCGTGACCACTTCATCCAGATGGGCGAAGCGGTTCATGGTGGGTTCGGACCGCTTATCGCGCTCGGCATCCGCATCGGAGATGACGCCCTGAGATCGCTGGGCGTTGGTCCGCGAACGGTGGATGTCACCTATTTCTCGGGCAAAACAGCGCCGTGCCCCTGCGTGGCTGATGGTATCATGCTGGTGACAACGGCATCGCCAGGGCAGGGCACCTTACGCGTTTCCGATGTGCCTGCCGCTGATGGGCATTTCGGACGCGTCGTCATCCGCCACAAGCGCAGCGGCCGTGGCGTGGAATATGTCATTCCCGAGAGCGTCGCCGATCTGGTCAAAGCGGCGCTGTCCGGCAATCCTGACAGGCGCTGGAGCGTCATGATGGACGCGCCTGAGGCGCAGGTGTTCACCCGGCGGCTGCTGGACGAAAAGAAGTAGGAGGATCACATGGCAGGCAAGATGAAGGTGAGCACCGGCGGTCTGGTGCCAGGTGAGATCATCCCGGCGGCGGGCGACATCGAGATCAACTCCGGCCAGCCGACAAAGGTGATTGTGGTGGCCAACACCGGCGATCGGCCCATTCAAGTCGGCAGCCATTACCATTTCTTCGAGACAAACGAGGGCCTGAGCTTCGACCGACAGAAGGCGCGGGGCATGCGGCTCGACATCGCGTCGGGTACGGCGGTGCGGTTCGAGCCGGGGCAATCGCGCGAGGTTCGGCTGGTGCCGCTGCGCGGGGCGCGGAAGGCGTATGGGTTCCGGGGTGATGTGATGGGGACGTTGTGAGTTTCAACGTGATTCAGCGCGAGACTTGCCTTCGCCCCTTGCGGGAGAAGGTGCCTGCCGGATGGCAGGCGGATGAGGGGTCACGCTGCGCTCTCCGAACATC
>JANMFA010000540.1:0-3400 GCA_031377545.1 Hyphomicrobiales bacterium
GCGGATGGCAGGATCCGCAACGTCTGGTCCAAGGTCAAGGTGCCCGGCCATGTCGACGAGGTGTTGAAGGCGGCGCAGGGCTGAAGTGGCGTCTCTAATCTGCTTCACAAGGCTCCTGATGTGGGCGTAAGGTGACGCCAACTTGTCAATGAATACGGCGTCGAGGCCCGCTTGCTTCCGCCGTCTGGAGAGCTGTGGTGAAATCGCGTTTGTGGAAGCCGCCGGTGCAACCGGTGGCCAGGCCGCGTCCGTCTGCACCCGTGGAGGTGCTGGACGCGACGGCCTATGCCGCGCTGGATCTTGGCACCAACAATTGCCGCCTGCTGATTGCCCGTCCCAGCCCGAGCGGTTTTCGCATCATTGATTCCTTTTCGCGGATCGTGCGGCTTGGCGAAGGTCTTGGCGCGTCCGGCCACCTGAGCCAGAGCGCCATCGACCGCACGATCAGCGCTTTGAAGGCCTGCAACGAGCGCCTGAATGACCGCAAGGTTGGCAATCGCAGGCTGATCGCCACGGAAGCCTGCCGCGCCGCCGCCAATGGCGAGGAGTTTCTGGACCGCGCCCATCGTGAAACCGGGTTGCGTCTGGAGATCGTCGACCGGCAGGCGGAAGCCGAACTGGCAGCGGCGGGTTGCGCCGTCCTGATGTCGAAATCGGCGGACAGCGTGCTGTTGTTCGATATCGGCGGAGGTTCCACGGAAGTCGTTTGGCTGGCCTCAGACCGCTACGGTACAAGCATCGGGCAGCGCATCCGGCAGTGGACATCGCTGCCGGTCGGCGTGGTGACGCTGGCCGAGAGACACGGTGGTATAGACGTCAGTGATCAGGTCTATGAGGCGATGGTGCAGGAGGTGGTCGGCATGGTTGCGCCCTTCGCCGCAAGCATCGACAAGGGCAAGCTTGGTCGCAATTTCCACCTGCTCGGCACAAGTGGCACGGTGACGACCATCGCCGCCATGCACCTGAAGCTGCCGCGCTACGACCGCCGCCAGGTCGACGGCCTCTGGATGCTGACGGAGGAGGCAAACAAGGTGATCCGCGACCTGATGGCGACGCCTTTTGAAAAGCGCGCAGAGAACCCATGCATCGGCCAGGAGCGGGCCGATCTGGTGCTGGCGGGCTGCGCGATCTATGAAGCCATCGCGCGGGCCTTCCCAGCCCAGCACATCCGCATTGCCGACCGTGGATTGCGGGAGGGCATCCTGATGCAGATGATGATGCGCAATGGCGTCTGGATGGCGGACCGGAGAGTGCAGCCATGAGCAATGACAACAAGGGTAAGGGTCCACCGAAAAAGACGCCGGTGGTCAAGGCACCAGTGGTGAAGACGTCCATCGCAAAGGCAGCGGCAGCAAAGGCATTTGCGGCGAAAACGCCCGGCGGCCACTCGTCTGGCAAGAAGATCGCGGCCAAGAGCAAGGATCCGCGCTTTGCCGAACGCGTTTACACCGCGCACAAGCGCTCGCTGTCTTCGATCATCTGGCTGCAACGGCAATTGAACGACCCTTATGTGCAGCGCGCCAAGGAAGAGGGCTGGCGCTCGCGTGCGGCGTTCAAGCTGATCGAGATCGACGAGAAACACCGGATGCTCAAGCCGGGCCAGATCATCATCGATCTGGGCGCTGCACCCGGCGGCTGGTGCCAGTATGCCGCCAAGAAGGTCGGGTCCGCCTCCGGCAAAGGAGGGCAGGTCATCGGCATTGATCTCCTGCCGATCGAGCCGATTGTCGGCGTGACGCTCGCCGAAATGGATTTCACCGAAGAGGATGCACCGGATCGCCTGCGGGCGATGATTGGCGTTGAACCGGGCCAGCGCATCGTGGACGGCGTGCTTTCCGACATGGCGGCCAACACGACGGGCCACCGCAAGACCGACCATCTGCGCATCGTCGGCCTCACCGAAATGGCGGTGGAATTCGCGATCGAGATGCTGAAGCCCGGCGGCTTCTTCGTGACCAAGCTGTTTCAGGGCGGTGAGACCGCAGCAATGATCACGCTGCTCAAGAAGCACTTCGCCGTGGTGAAGCACGTGAAGCCGCAATCGAGCCGGGCGGATTCGGCAGAGCTTTATGTGCTGGCGACGGGGTTCAAGGGGTAGGGGGAAAGATTGGGTTTCCTGAAAACGGAAAGCCACCCTCTGTTCTTCTCTTCCTGCGGTGCGCAGCGAAGTGGAGCCTCCATGGAGGCAAGTGCCCGATGCAAAGAAGCGCCAATCCTTTTTCGCACCCCCCGAAATAACCCAACCTCACCTCACGGCCACGCTAGCCGTCCACCCCTGACCATGCTACCCGACACCGCCAATCGATTCCGCGCCCGACTCACCTCGCCGCCGGACACCCCCGCATCCTACGGAGCATTGGCATGGCGCGCATTCTTTCTTCCCACGAAATTCCCGAAGCGCTGACGTTTGACGATGTCCTCATGCGCCCCGGCCATTCCGAGGTGCTGCCTTCGGAAACCGATGTTCGCTCGCGCATCACCAAGAGCATCGCGCTGAACCTGCCGATCATCTCCTCCGCCATGGACACCGTCACAGAGGCGCGTCTGGCGATTGCCATGGCGCAGGCCGGGGGCCTTGGCGTCATCCACCGCAATCTCACGCCGGAGGAGCAGGCCGACCACGTGCGGCAGGTGAAGCGCTTCGAGAGTGGCATCGTCATGAACCCGTTCACCATCACGCCGGAGGCAACCTTGGGTGAGGCGCTGGCGCTGATGCGGGCCAAGGGGATATCGGGCGTTCCCGTCACTGTCGGCGGCGAGGGTGGCCGTCCGGGCAAGCTCGTCGGCATCCTTACCAACCGCGATGTGCGTTTTGCCGATAACCCGGACCAGATGGTCAGCGAACTGATGACCAAGAACGGCCTGATCACGGTTCGCGAAACGGTAACACAGGCGGAAGCGCGGCGGCTGTTCCACAATCACCGCATCGAGAAGCTGGTTGTCGTGGACAACGACGGCCATTGCGTCGGGCTTCTCACGGTCAAGGACATCGAGAAGGCCATCCTCAATCCCAATGCGTGCAAGGATGAGGCGGGCCGCCTGCGCGTCGCCGCCGCCACCACCACGGGCGATGCTGGTTTCGAGCGCGCCGAGCGTCTGATTGATGCCGGTGTTGACCTTGTAGTGATCGACACCGCCCACGGCCATTCGCAGAAGGTGATCGATGCCGTGGCGCGCGTGAAGCGCCTGTCCAACGCGGTGCAGGTGGTGGCTGGCAATGTGGCGACAGCGGCGGGAGCGAAGGCACTGATCGATGCAGGCGCGGATGCGATCAAGGTCGGCATCGGTCCGGGCTCGATCTGCACAACGCGCATCGTGGCGGGCGTCGGCGTGCCGCAATTGACCGCTGTGATGGAAACGGCTGAGGAAGCGCGCAAGCAGGATATCCCGGTGATCGCTG
>JANMFA010000564.1:0-2377 GCA_031377545.1 Hyphomicrobiales bacterium
GGGCGTGCGCTTCTCGTATTCGTCGACGATCTTGCGCATCACGTCAGGACGTTGCTGGCCACCTGTAAAGATGCGCAGCGTCGTCTGGGCCATGGCGGCCGAAGAGACGCAGAGCGTGAGTGCCGCTGCGAGTCCGGCGAGAACATGTTTGCGTGTGATCATGACTTTCCTCCGATGATTGTCGGCCTGTGCCGGCCGGTTGCAATGTGCTCGTGTTGCATGCCCCTATGCGGCTGCAATACCCGTTTCGGTATCGAACAGATGAAATCGGTCCATGGCAAGCGAAACGCCGCGGGTGCTGCCTGGCTTGAGCCCGGCATCCGGTGGAAAGCGCCCCGTTATCTCAACCTTGCCGATCCTGATGAGAGCAAGCGTATCGGATCCGAGTGGTTCGGTCAGGATGATTTCGGCATGAAGAAGACCCTTGGCGCCACTGCCGAAAGCGATGTGCTCGGGTCTGATTCCGAAGGTCATCGAGCGCCCCTTGATTGGGGCCAGCATTGCCTGCCGCCCAGCTGGAACAAGCAGACGCTGGCCGCCATCAAGGACAATGGATTTCCCATCCTCTCCCACGACGCAGGGCGCGAAGTTCATGGGTGGTGAACCGGTGAACCCGGCCACGAAGGTGGTTCGGGGGTGATTGTAGATCTCGTCAGGCGTGCCCAGTTGCTCGACATGACCGCCTTTCATCACCGCAATGCGGTCGGCCAGCGTCATCGCCTCGACCTGATCATGGGTGACGTAAACCACCGTGTTCTTGAAGCGCTGGTGCAGCTTCTTGATTTCGATGCGCATCTCGGCCCGCAACTGTGCATCGAGGTTTGAAAGCGGTTCATCGAAGAGAAACACCTTCGGATCGCGCACGATCGCACGCCCCATGGCGACGCGCTGCCGCTGGCCGCCCGAAAGCTGACCGGGCTTGCGATCGAGAAGATGCGTGATCTGCAGAACTTTTGCGGCATCATCGACCCGCTTGATGATCTCGACCGGCTCAACGTCGCGCATACGCAGGCCAAAGCCGATGTTGTCACGCACGCTTTTGTGCGGATAGAGCGCATAATCCTGAAACACCATGGCGATGTCGCGGTCGCGCGGAGGCAGATCATTCACGGTGGCTCCGCCGATCTGGATCGTCCCGCCCGTCACCGATTCCAGTCCGGCGATCATGCGCAGAAGGGTGGATTTTCCGCAGCCCGAAGGACCAACGAGAACCAGAAACTCGCCGTTCGCCACGGCGATATCAACACCATGCAGCACCTTGACGGGGCCGAAGGCCTTGGTCACACCCGTAATGTCCAGTGCCGCCAAACTCCCCTCCCAAGGAACGCGCGTTACGCTTGCCCATCGTGCAAGTCTTATGTCTTATATAAGACTTGCACGATTGAAGACAGAAGGTCAAGTGATGCTCGAATCTATTCTGCCTGTGAACATCTCGCTGACGGTCTTCCTGGTTCTGGTCGGCATCAGCTTTTTCACATCCGCCCTCACGGCGGCATTTGGCATTGGAGGTGGGGTGGCGATGCTGGGGGCGCTGGCGGGAACAGTGCCCCCATCCATGATTGTGGCCGTCCACGGTGTCGTCCAGTTCGGCTCGAACATTGGCCGGGCGTACTTCCAACGCATGCATGTCCTGTGGAAGCCAACCGGGTTGTTCACGATCGGGAGCCTGCTGGGGGCCGTCGCCGGAGCGGCGGTTTTTGTGGCGATGCCCGAACGCCTGTTGCTCGGCCTGCTTGGTGCGTTCATTCTGCTCATGACGTGGATTCCCAAGCCCCGCATCCCCGGACTTGAAACGTCAGGCGTCCTCATCGGAGGATTCTTTGCGACATTCGTCACCATTTTTGTTGGTGCGACAGGCCCATTCGTTCAGGCGCTGTTCCTGCCACTTGGGCTCGACAAGAGAACGCTGGTTGCCACCCATGCCGCCTGCAATGTTATCCAGCACGGATTGAAGGTTCTGGTTTTTGGCTATCTCGGGTTCAACTTCGCCGACTGGCTGCCGCTGCTCGCAGCCATGATCGTCTCTGGCCTGCTGGGCACGTGGATGGGGACGCGCCTTCTCGAGAAAGTTCCTGAGGACTGGTTCAAAGTCATCTTGAAATGGCTTTTGACAATTTTGGCTCTTGATCTCCTGCGACGCGCTGCGGGCTTTTGAGCACCTTGGCGTTCGGCAATCTCAGGTGCAAAGCTCGCGTCCAAGCCTGCGGATGAACGCTTCGCATGCTGCAATCTCGCTCTCCTCAATGAATTCATCTGGCTGGTGTGCCTGGGCGATATTGCCCGGGCCGCACAGAACGGTCGGTATGCCCGCCCTCTGGAAGCGGCCAGCCTCGCTGCCATAGGGTACGGTGATGGTCCGGTTCGAGTTGGTCAGGCG
>JANMFA010000572.1:0-7177 GCA_031377545.1 Hyphomicrobiales bacterium
GCACGGCCCGCAGCGCCATCATGTTGATGGCGTGCTGGCCCTTGTTGTCGACCACGCCGCGCCCGTACCAGCGGTTGTCTTTCTCGATCATTGCCCAGGGAGACAGGCCATCGGCCCATTCCGCATCCATGCCGCGGATGACATCGCCGTGCCCGTAGCCCAGCACGATGAGGGCTTGCGGGTCTTCGATTCGCTGGGCGAGCAGAAACGGCCCCTTGCCCTTGGGGTTGGCGATGATCTCCGTCGTGAAGCCCATGGAGTGAAAATCCGGGATCATCTCATCCGTGAGATAACGGGCGAGGTCACCGGCGCGCGCCGGGTTCTGGCTCTCCGTGGGGATTGCGACGCGGCGTGCCAGCATCGCCTTGAAGGCCCCTGATGTGAAACTGTCGACGGATCGGGCAATGGCGGCGTCACGGGTCATGAATGCTCCCAGTCGGGTGCCAGCACGTCGCGCAGGCCGTCCCCCATGAGGTTGATGGACAGAACCAGCAAGGCGAGCGCCGAGCCGGGGATGGCAATGAGCCAGAACGAGAAGAACATGTAGGTCTTGGCTTCCGAGATCATCAGACCCCAGGAAGGCAGGGGCGGCTGCACGCCAAGTCCGAGGAAGGAAAGCGCAGCTTCCAGCAGAATGGCGCTGGCCGCTTCCACCGTGGCGACAACGATCAGCTGCGGCATGATGTTGGGCAGCACATCCTTCAGGAGGATGCGCGGCGTGGTGGAGCCAAGGGACTTGGCGGCGTCGATGTATTCCAGCGAACGCACCTGCTGCGTCGCGGCGCGCATGACGACGGCGAAGCGGTCCCATTTCAGCAACCCCAGAACCGAGATCACGACGATCAGCGAGCCCCCGACCATCGCCACGACAGCCAGCGCGATCAGCACCACGGGCAGGGCCAGACGCGCCGTGATCGCGAACATGATCGCCATGTCGATCTTTCCGCCGAAATATCCCGCAAGCACGCCCATCACCGTGCCGATGAGCCCGGACACCACCATGACCGAAAGGCCGATGAGCAACGAGATGCGCGCGCCGTAGAGCATGCGCGAGAGATAGTCCCGCCCCAGATTGTCGGTCCCCAATGGATGTAGCCATGTCCCCCTGGCGTGCCACAGCGGGGGCACCAGGCGCTTGGTCAGATCCTGCGCATAGGGATCATGGGGTGCAAGCAATGCAGCAAAAACAGCGGCGGACACGATGAGTGTGAACAGCACCAGCCCGGCCATCAGGCCACGATGGCCGAGAACGCGGCTGCGCAGCTTGCGCCATTCGGCACTGCGCTCCTCATCGGGGGGCATGGCAACAGCACTCATGCCTTGCCCGCCCGCAGCCGTGGATCGATCCAGGCATTCAGCAGGTCACCGCCCAGCGTCAGCAGGACATAGCTGACGGCCAGCAGCATCAGCACGGCCTGCGTCACCGGAAAATCCTTGTGGGTGATCGACTGATAGGCAAGGTAGCCCAGCCCATCCAGCGCAAAGATCGTCTCGATCACGATGGAGCCGCCCAGCAGAAATCCGAGCTGTACAGCAGCCAGTGCGACGACCGGCACCAGCGCGTTGCGCAACGCATGGTTCAGCACCACCTTGCGCGGCACCTGCCCCTTGGCATGGGCGGTACGAATGAAATCCGAGTTCAGCACCTCGATCATTCCGGCGCGAACCAGCCGCATCAGCGGCGGCGTTACATAATATCCCAGCGCGATGGTGGGCATCACAAAATGCCACCACGTGCCGCTGCCTGAAACCGGCAGCCAGCGCAGCTGGATCGAGAACAGCATGATCAACAACAGGGCGAAGAAGAAGTTGGGCAAGGCCTGTCCAACAACAGCGATCGACAGGGCCAGGCGGTCGATCCAGGAGTTCGGACTCAAGGCTGCAACAACGCCCAGCGGAATCGACAGGGTCAGTGCAAACAGGATCGAGAAAAGGCCAAGCCAGAGAGTGGTACCGATCTTGTCCGCGATCAGCCCGGCAACGCTCGTCTTGAAATACAGCGACTGCCCGAAGTCTCCGGAGAGCGTGCGCCCCAGCCAGTCCGCGTACTGCACCAGCAGAGGGCGGTCGAGGCCGTAGCTCTGGCGCACCAGATCGATATCGGCCTGCCTCGCCCCTTCGCCGGCGATGGCCAGCGCCACATCGCCTGAAAGCCGGAGCAGCAGGAAGCTCACGGCCGAGACCGTGATCGCGACAGCCAGCGCCAGTGCCAGGCGCTTGAGGGTGTAGTTCAGCACCGCATGTCATCCCCAGCGAGCGAAGCGAGGGAGCGGGATCCACAGCAACGCCTCGAAAGGGAACTGGATCCCCTTTCCCTCCGCTTTGCTCCGGCCGGGGATGACAAGCATAGGCTTGTCACTTCCAGCTCACCTCCCACAGGCGCGGCAGTTCATCCGGATAGGTCTTCATGTCGAGGCCCTTGCCCATGACATAGAACGTCACCAGCGAGTACAGCGGAACGCCCAGTGCGCGCTCCTGAATGAGGCCCAGCGCTTTGGCATAGGCCTCCTTGCGCGCGTCCGGGGCGACAGACGTGTCACCTTTTTCCAGCAGATCGCGCACGTCAGGGTCACGGTTCACGTCATCGGGCAGGAACTTGAAATACACCGGTGTCGATGCCGAAACATCGTTGACCGAGAACGAGCCCCAGGTCTGGTGCGACAGCGCCACCTTGCCTTGCCGGGTCTGCTCGCGCATCGCCGCATATTGCATGAACCGGAGATTCGCCTTTATGCCGATGGCGCGGAGATAATTCACCATCGCTTCGCTGTGCGGCCGCTCGCGGTAGGCGAAGAGATCGATCTCGAAACCATTGGCGAAGCCTGCTTCGGCCATCAGCTTCTTCGCCTCGGCGACGTCGTACTTGAACTTGGGTGCCTGAGAATCGATGCAGCCGAACTGGCCGGGGAAACAGATGACGTTCAGCACCCGCCCGCCTTCACCCACAAGCTGTTTCACCATGGTTTCGCGGTCGATGGCCATGGAGATGGCGCGGCGCACCCGCACATCGCGCAAGGGTTGAGCGGGTGTGTTTTGCTGCGTGTTGAGATTGAGGAAGACGATGCGCATTGTCTCGCCGCTTTTCACGTCGAGCGTTGGCACCGCCTTCAGTTGGTCCGCCTGATCCGGCGGCACGTTCATGATCAGGTCCAGCCCGCCCGACAGCATCTCGGCCAGCTGTGTCTGCCGGTCGGGAATGAAGCGGATTTCGATCTTCTCGATCTTCGGCTGTGGCTTGGGGCTGTCCTTGAAATAATCCTTGTTGCGCTCGAGCCTGAGATACTTGCCGACGGCGTGCTCCGTCACGCGGTAGGGGCCGGAGCCAACAGCGGCTGTGTTCATGCCCTGTGGCCCGACCTTCGCGTGATACTCGCTGGGATGGATGACCACCGGTCCTGCAAGATACTCGATCGCTGCCGGGAAGGTGCGCTTCAGCTTGATGCGAACCTTGTAGGGATCGAGCTTCTCGGCGCTCTCGATCCAGTCCACATTGTTTTGCGTGACAACCTTGCTCTCGGGCCTGGAGACATAGTTGAGCGTATAGACCACGTCATCGGCACTGAACGCCTGTCCATTGTGGAACTTGACGCCCTGACGGAGATCGATCTCGAGCGTCTTGTCGTCAACCCATTTCCAGGCCGTTGCAAGCTGGCCCTTGTATTCCCCGCTCGTCGGATCACGGTAGATCAGCGTGTCCCAGACATGCTGGGCAATGATGACGCCGATACGGACATTGTTGAAGAAGGGATCAATGTTTTCCGGCACCTGGTCATAGGCGAAGCGGATCGTGTTGCTGGATTTCTGTGCCAACGCGCCGGAAAGCCCGGCGAACATGGCGATTCCCGCCACACCAGCGATTTTCAGGAATGAACGCATCACGATCTCTCCAAACGGCACCGAGGCCGCCATCTGCTGGCAATCTCGGACCGGGGGAGGAAGCCGTCAAGGGGGCATTGTCAGCCGCCGACCAGCGCCATGTTTTTCCTGGCCATGGCATTGGTGGGATCCTTGCGCAGGGCTTGCTGGAAATCCGCCTTGGCGCGTTTGAAATCGCGACGCAGATAGAAGGAATAGCCCCGGTTGTTCAGGATGGCGGACGTGGGACCGCCGATGCGGACAGCCTCCGCGTAGGTGCGGTCAGCGAGATCAAACCGGCCGAGCTGGTCATAGGAGGCCGCCAGTCCCAGCAGCGGTTCCAGGCCATTGGGAGCCTGCTCTGCCGCAGCGCGGAAGTGCTTTTCCGCCAGGCCGAAATTGGCATTGCGGAAATGCTCCTTGCCAAGCTTGAGGTCTTCATCGCCGGGGCTTGGACGGACGGGAGCATCGTTGCCGCCGGTGCTGGCCGTCACCGTCGTGCCATCGCTTTTCAGCGCGGCGGAGGTGTCTGTGGTCTGGCAGGCTGCAAGGCCCGGCAAGGCCACGGCCGCGATCAGGAACAATTTCCAGCGGATCGTCATCGAAAACCCCATCAGAAGCCGGTCGCCTTGACCTTCATGTACGCAGGAAACAGCAAAATGATGAACAAGATGGGAAAGATGAAGATAATCATCGGAATCACCATCTTGGAGGGCAGGGCGGTGGCCTTCTCCTCGGCGCGCATCATCCGCTTGTTGCGCATGTCATCGCTGTAGATCTTGAGTGAATCGACCAGGCTGGAGCCGAGTTCCGCCGATTGCTGCAACAGGGTTGCAAAGGTTCGCGCTTCCTCGATCCCCAGACGCTCCGAAAGGTTCATCAGGGAATCGTTGACACTTCGGCCAGCCCGGATCTCGAGCGTCGCGAAATAGAGATTGGCTGCAAGCGAGGGATAGGCATCGCCCATCTCGCGACACACGCGGTTGATGGCGGCTTCCATGCTGAGTCCTGCCTCGCAGCAAACGATCATCAGATCCAGGAAGTCGGGAAAGCCGCTGCGATGCTCGTCCTTGCGCTTGCTGATGATGCGGTCGAGCAGGATGGGCGGCAGGAAATAGCCCAGCGCCGCGCCACCCACCAGCTTCATGTAGAGCGTGGTGGTATCGTCTTCGCCAATCAGCCCCTGCGTGAAGCCCAGCGCTGCAAGCGCAAGCATGGCACCGACACGGATTGTCAGGAAGATCGCGGGCGCGCTGGCATTGTAGTAGCCTGCCTGGACCAGTTGCTTGCGCAGGATCTTGCTGGCAGCCTTGTCCCCCTCACCGAAGAAACGATCAACGGACTGCGAGATCTGCATCAGGGCCGTCTTGGGCGCGGAGCCTGCCGAAGGCGCGCCCGATGCTGAAGCGGTAGCCAGGGCTCCTTCCGCTGTCAGCCGCACTGTGCGTCGGCGGACATCGACGCGCGCCATTGTCCATTGTCCAGCGACCACGCAACAAGCCAGTGCGACCGCGGTAACGACTGCGATCACCAGGGTCAGCGGATCGGCAATGACGAAATCGATGATGTCGAAGATCGTTTCCATGGCGCGGCCCTCAGATCTTCATGTTGACGAGCTTGCGCATGATCATCATGCCGATGGCCATCCAGCACAGACTACCGATGATCATTGTCTGCGTCTCGGGCTGCCCTTTCGTGGCATCGAAGAAGGTAGGATCGGCGATCTGCGCCATGAAATAGATGACCACTGGCAGGCCGGCGAGCACGTTCGCCGAAAACCGTGCTTCTGATGACAGCGCTTTGATCTTCCGGCGCATTTTGAACCGGTCGCGGATCAGCTTCGAGAGGCCTTCGAGGATCGCCGCGAGGTTGCCCCCTGTGCCACTCTGGATGGAGACAGACGTGACGAACAGCGGCAGGTCGTCCTGGCCGACGCGCACGGACATGTTGCGCAGTGCGCTTTCAAGCTCCAGCCCGAATGACAGTTCGTCCGTCACCATGCCGAACTCGCTGCCGACGGGGTCAGGCATCTCCCGCGCCACCAGACCGATGGCGGTCTGGATGGGATGGCCCGCTTTGAGGCTGCGCACGATGACATCAATGGCATCCGGCAATTGCTCGGAGAAGCGCTGGATCCGCCGCGCCCGCAGGTAGCGCAGCACAAGAACCGGCAGAAAGGCACCAAGACCGAGCGCGCCCAGCAGGTATTGCGGATCACCATAGTCAAGCACGACGGGCACCAAAGGTGCGATCAGCGTCGTGGCGAGCCAAAGCATGCCGATCTTCCGGGGGCCGATCCGGACACCGGATTGCGCAATGAGGCTGTGGATTGCGTCGAGCAGGCGTGCTCCGCCGCCATCCTTGATGCCGCGCTCACGTTTGAGCTGCAGCAGCGCGTCTTCACGATTGATCGTTTCTTTCTGGATTTCAAGCCGGCGGTTGACATTGGCGCGGTACTGTTTGGCGTTGAACAGCAGGACGTAGGCTGACTCCGCAATCAGGATCATCACAAGCGCGGCTCCGATCAGCAGCGGCCAGGCCTCGGGAAGCTCGTTGAAAAACTCTGTCACAGCGGTTTTCCCGGATCGAAATAGTGGCCGGGAATCTGCACACCCTTGGCTGCGAGATCCGTGAGAAAGCGCGGGCGCACGCCGGTCGCCTCGTAGTGGCCGTGGATCGTGCCATCTGCGTCGGTGCGGACGCGGACGAATTTGAAGATTTCCTGCATTTGCAGGATGTCGCCTTCCATGCCGGTGATCTCGGCAATGGACGTCACGCGCCGCTTGCCATCCGACATGCGCTGGAGCTGAACGATCAGGCGAATAGCAGCCGCGATCTGGCTGCGGATCGACGTTTGCGACATGGGCAATCCGGCCATGCCGATCATCTGTTCAAGTCGCGAAACCGCCTCGCGCGGATTGTTGGCGTGAACCGTCGCCATCGAACCTTCATGGCCCGTATTCATGGCCTGCAGCATGTCAAAGGCTTCCTCGCCGCGGCACTCGCCGAGGATCACACGGTCCGGCCGCATGCGCAGCGCGTTCTTGATCAGGTCGCGCTGCTTGATTTCACCCTTGCCCTCGAGATTGGGAGGCCGCGTTTCCATGCGCGCCACATGCGGCTGCTGCAACTGCAGTTCTGCGGCGTCTTCGATGGTGATCAGGCGCTCATCGTCAGGAATGAAAGCCGACAAGGCGTTGAGCATGGTTGTCTTGCCGGTACCAGTACCGCCGGAAATGATCGTCGTGATGCGGGCGTTCACCGCAGCGGCGATCACTTCCGCCATTGGCTGTGTTAAAGCGCCAAACTCCACAAGCTTGTG
>JANMFA010000618.1:0-2704 GCA_031377545.1 Hyphomicrobiales bacterium
TCTTGCCCGTCAGCTTCTGGGCGTTGCGGATGGCTTCCACCATCAGCATCGAGTTGTAGACGCCGCGGTTGTAGATGGCTTCGCCGATCTTATCGACAGAGGCCACCTTCGAGAGTCCCTTGGCGTGGACATGCTTGACGATGTCCTGAAGCGCGGGGAAGTTGGCACCGGACTGGGTGAAGCTGAGTGCCTTGTAGCCCTTGGCTTCGGCACCGCCGGCACGGGCATCATCGTCACCGCCAGCCCACCACACGCCAACCAGCTTGTTGACCGGGAAGCCGTTCTTGATCGCTTCCTTGACAGCGGTCGGGTTCATCGCACCCCAGCCCTGGTTGTAGAGGTAGTCAGGCCGGTTGCGGCGGATGTTCAGCCAGGTTGCGCCCTGGTTCTGCATGTCGGCAGCAGCCACGGGATAGAGCTGGACCTCGAAGCCGTATTTCTTGGCCAGGTTCTCGAGCACCGGGATCGGCTCCTTGCCGAATGGGGCATCGAGATGGATCAGGCCGAGCTTCTTGCCCTTGAGCTTGTCCAATCCGCCTTCGGCATTCGCCATGTGCTGGACCATGACCGAAGCACCGTCCCAGTAGGTCAGGGGCGGATTGAAAATCCAGGGGAAGTTCGAGCCGTCAGCCGATGGCGACAGACCATAGGCCATCGAGAGCACCACGATCTTGTCCACGGCAGCGCGCGGGATCAGCTGCAGCGTGATGCCGGTGGAATACGGGTTCACGAATACCGGGTTCTTGGCCTTCACGGCCTCGTAGCATTCCACGCCCTTCTTGGTGTCGTAGCCGGTCTCGCATTCATCGATGACGAGCTTGACGCCATTGATGCCACCATCGCGCTGGTTGATCATTTCCAGATAGTCGCGCATGCCATCGGCGATCGGAATGCCCGAACCGGCAAAGCCGCCGGTGCGGTAGGTCAGCAGCGGCATGTAGATTGTTTCCTGCGCCGCTGCGGGAACAGTCATGGCTCCTGCCATAACGGCACCGAAAGCCGCACCCATCATCCAGTTGGTCTTCTTCATCTGAGCATCCTCCCTAAAGTCGCTCGTGAGCCGTTCCCTTCGAGGGTTTGGCCCGGTGAACCATCATGCCTGCGGAACTCAGTCCTGCAAGCCCTTCCTTCGTCACATTGCCGTTTCCTCAATAGGGGAACGGCCATGTTCTCAGTTTCTGCTTCGCAATCTGCCAGAGCCGGGCCAGGCCGTGAGGCTCCACGATCAGGAAGAAGACAATCAATCCCCCCACCAGCATGCGGGTGATATGCTCGGCGGTATCGCCTCCAAGGGGAATACCAAGGGCGGGAACGCCGAATTTCAAGAGTGTCGGCAGGCCGGAGATAAACGCTGCACCGAAGAAAGCGCCGATCAGCGATCCCAGTCCGCCGATGATCACCATGAACAGCACATTGAAGCTCTGGTTGATGGAGAAGGCGTCATTGGCCTCGCCGCCACCATACCACAGGAACATCATGCAGGCTCCGGCCACGCCGCAATAGTAGGACGAGACGGCGAAGGAGAGCAGCTTGGTCGGCAGCATGCGGATGCCCATCAGCTCTGCCGCGATGTCCATGTCGCGCACCGCCATCCACATCCGGCCGAAACGGCCATGCACGATGTTGGAGGCGATCCAGGTAAGGAACACGACGATCGAGAGAAGCAGCAGGTATTTCACCTCAGGCGTGGCGCGCGGTCCGGTGACGATGATGCCAAAGAGCTCGCGCTGCGGAACCTCGATGGCGCCTGAAACATTGTAATTGTAGAGCCAGGGAATGCGGACAAAGCACCATTGCAGGAAGAACTGCGCGGCCAGCGTCGCAACGGCGAGATAAAAGCCCTTGATGCGCAAGCTGGGCAGACCGAACAAAGCGCCGATGGCTGCGGCAAAGAAGCCGGAGAGCAGGATGCAGATGACAATGTTGAGGCCAGGGAAAATCGTGGTCAGCTTGTAGCAGGCATAGGCACCAACTCCCATGAACGCCCCGGTGCCCAGCGAAATCAGCCCGGTATATCCGGTCAGGATATTGAGCCCGATGGCGGCGAGCGAGAACACCAGGAATGGCACCATCACGGAGTTGATGATGAAATCGTTCGCGGTCAGCGGGATGCCGACAAACGCGATCAGAAGGATCAGGGCGATGCCGATCCTGTCCTGCAGGATCGGAAACACCGCCATGTCGGAGGCGTAATCCGTCTTGAACTGGCCGGCTTCACGATAGAACACGGATTCAAATCCTCTCGATGATCTTGTCGCCGAACAGACCTTGCGGCCGGAAGACGAGGAAGCCCAGGGCGATAACGTAGGCGAGCCAGCTCTCGATGGCACCGCCCAGCAATGGCCCCCAGTAGAACTCGCCGATCTTCTCGCCAATGCCGATGATGAGGCCGCCGATAATAGCACCGGGGACCGAGGTGAAGCCGCCGAGTATGAGCACCGGCAGGGCCTTCAGCGCCACGGTCTCCAGTGCAAAGGATACGTCGGAGCGCGCGCCCCACATGATGCCGGTGACGAGCGCCACGACGCCCGCCGCGAACCAGACGATGATCCAGATCTGGTTGAGCGAGATGCCGACCGAAAGCGCCGCCTTGTGGCTGTCCGCCACCGCCCGCAGCGCGCGGCCGATGCGCGTCTTCTGGAAGAAGACGGCGAGTGCGGCGATCATGACGACAGCGATCACGGCGGCGGCGATGTCGATCTTC
>JANMFA010000010.1:0-2431 GCA_031377545.1 Hyphomicrobiales bacterium
CTTGATCTTCGCAGCCATCAGAGCACCTCAGGAGCCAGCGAGATGATTTTCATGTGGTTCTTGGCACGCAGCTCGCGGGGCACTGGCCCGAAGATGCGGGTGCCGACCGGCTCTTTCTGTTTGTTGATCAGAACCGCAGCGTTACGGTCGAAGCGGATGACCGAACCATCAGCACGGCGAATATCCTTCGCGGTGCGAACAACGATGGCCTTCATCACGTCGCCCTTCTTGACGCGACCGCGCGGAATTGCCTCCTTGATGGAGACAACAATGACATCACCGACGCCGGCGTACTTCCTTTTGGAGCCACCAAGCACCTTGATGCACATAACGCGACGCGCGCCAGAATTGTCGGCGACGTCCAGATTCGTTTGCATCTGGATCATAGGCTTTGATCCCTTTCTTGTTTCAGATCGGTTTCCAGTCCGGGGTTCCGGGCTGGACTACGCCTGACGGAAGTCTCGTTTTGTCAGCTGGGCCGACAAACCGCCTCCTCGCCTTTCGTTTGGAAAGAAGCGCGGGCATAAAGGACCCCCGCCCATAAAGCAACCACTTCCGAACAAAATTCGGCAGCGTCAGATCAGCCTCGCGCCAGGCGCTTGGCTGCAACAGTGCTCACCCTGCAACCCGTGGATTACTTGGCGTCGCCCACGAGGGTCCAGCGCTTCAGCTTCGACACCGGTGCGGTCTCTTCGATCCGCACGATCTCGCCAACCTTGGCTGCGTTCGCCTCGTCATGGGCGTGATAATTCTTGGAACGACGCACCGTCTTCTTGAGCAGCGGATGCGTGAAACGACGCTCCACCTTCACGACGACGGTCTTGTCCTGCTTGTCAGAGACAACTGTTCCCTGGAGGATACGCTTTGGCATTGGGTTTTCCTCAGGCCTTGGTGGTCTCGCCAGCCTTCTGGCGCGACACTGTCATGATACGGGCGATGTCCTTGCGGACCTGGTTGACGCGGCCCGTGTTCTCGAGCTGGCCAGTTGCACGCTGGAAGCGCAGGTTGAACTGCTCCTTCTTCAGCTTGGTCAGCTCTTCATTCATCTGGTCCGTGCTGAGCGCGCGGATATCCGAGAGACGCTTTGTGGTCTTCATGATTCCCTCCTCACTCAACGATGCGCGCGACGAAGCGCGTCTTGATCGGCAGCTTTGCTGCTGCCAGCTCGAGCGATTCACGGGCGACGAGTTCTGGAACGCCGCCAAGCTCGAACATGATCTTTCCGGCCTTGACCTTGGCTGCCCAATATTCAGGCGCGCCCTTGCCCTTGCCCATGCGGACCTCGAGAGGCTTCTTCGAGATCGGCACATCCGGAAAGATGCGAATCCAGACGCGGCCGGCACGCTTCATGTGACGTGTCATTGCGCGGCGGGCCGCTTCGATCTGACGGGCTGTCAGACGATCCGGTTCCATGGCCTTGAGGCCGAATTCGCCAAAGGCGAGATCCGTACCGCTTGAAGCGACGCCGGAAATCCTGCCCTTGAACTGCTTGCGGAACTTTGTCCGTTTAGGTTGCATCATGGCTCAAATATCCTTGTCTTACGCCGCATCCGGCGCACGACGGCCCTGGCTGCGTCCACCGTCATCGGTTGCACGCCGCTCCGATGCCATCGGATCATGCTCGAGGATCTCACCCTTGAAGATCCAGACCTTCACACCGCAGGTGCCATAGGCCGTGATCGCAGTGGCGACACCGTAGTCAACATCGGCGCGCAGAGTGTGCAATGGCACACGACCTTCGCGGTAGGTTTCGATACGCGCGATTTCAGCGCCACCCAGACGGCCCGAGCAGGTCACCTTGATGCCTTCGGCACCAAGACGCATGGCGGACTGCATCGAACGCTTCATGGCGCGGCGGAACGCCACGCGACGCTCGAGCTGCTGGGCGATCGACTCGGCCACCAGTGTTGCATCGACTTCAGGCTTGCGCACTTCGACGATGTTGATCGCCACTTCGCTGTCCGTCATCGCGGCAATCTGCTTGCGCAGCTTGTCGATGTCAGCGCCCTTCTTGCCGATGACCACGCCGGGACGACCGGAATGGATCGACACGCGGCACTTTTTGTGCGGACGCTCAATGACGACCTTGGAGATGGCCGCCTGCTTCAACGTGTCCATGAGCATTTTGCGAATGGCCATGTCCTCGTGCAGCAGCTTGCCATACTCGCCGGTCGCGGCATACCAACGGCTGTCCCACGTGCGGTTGATACCGAGACGCAGACCGATCGGATTGACTTTCTGTCCCATTATGCGGCCTCCGAAACCTGACGGACGATGATGGTCAGATGCGAGAATGGCTTCTCGATCCGGCTGGCGCGGCCGCGGGCGCGCGGAGCAAAACGCTTCATGACGAGCGCCTTACCGACAAACGCCTGGGCGACCACGAGGTCGTCCACGTCAAGCGAATGGTTATTCTCCGCATTGGCGATGG
>JANMFA010000012.1:0-3710 GCA_031377545.1 Hyphomicrobiales bacterium
AGAATGCGGTCTACATGACCCTTCTGGGACCGGAGGGTTTCCGTGAAATTGGCGAACTGATCATCGCCCGTTCCCATTTTGCCGCGAAGGAGATCGGCCGCATCAAGGGTGTTAGAACTCATTGGAAGAGCGGTTTCTTCAAAGAATTCGTTGTCGATTTTTCGGGCACGGGAAAGAGCGTGGCGAAGATCAACAAGGCGCTGCTGAAGCGTGGCATTTTCGGCGGCAAGGACCTTTCGACTGATTTTCCGAACCTCGGCCAGGCGGCCCTCTATGCCATTACGGAAATGCATACTGTCGACGACATCGCCCGCCTTGCGGATGCGCTCAGGGAGATTGCCGGATGAACAAGCCTCCTCGCGTCCAGGAAGTCCAGCAGGCCCGTTGGAATGAGCCCGTGGTCATGGAGATGGGCTATCCGGGCCGCCGCGCCCAGGTGTTCCCCAAGCCTGAGGCCAAAGTCGAGAAATCCGTCGGCAAGGCAGCTGATCTGGTGCCCGCCGCCATGCGCCGAAAAGTCAGGCCCGCCTTGCCCGAGATGACCGAGTTCGAGGTTCTCAGGCACTATCTGCATCTGTCGCAGATGGTGCATGGCATGATGGGCATCAACCTCTTTGGCACCTGTACGATGAAGTACAATCCGCGGCTGTCGACTTACCTGACGCTCAGACCCGAGATAGCATCGATCCATCCCTTTCAGCCGGACGAGACGCTGCAGGGCCTGCTGGAGATCGTGCACAATTTTGATCTTATGCTGCGGGATCTCTCTGGCATGGACCAGTTCGTCTTCCAACCGGCGGGCGGGGCTGACGCGGCCTACACACACGCTTGCGTGACGCGTGGATACTTTGCTGCCAGGAAGCAGCTCGAGCAGCGCAACGAGATCATCTCGACCATCCAGACGCATCCCTGCAACCAGGCGACGGCAGCGACAGCGGGCTTCAATGTCGTCACGTTGCCACTGGAGGAAAACGGCTACCCCTCGATCGAGGCGCTGAAGGCTGCGTTGTCGAACCGCACTGCTGCGCTCATGATCAACAATCCGGACGACATGGGCGTCTACAATCCACAGATCAAGGACTGGGTGAAGCTGGTCAAGCAGGCGGGGGGCCTTGCCTTCTACGACCACGCCAACTTCAACGGCGTGATGAGCAAGATCCGCGCCCGCGAGCTTGGCTTCGATGCCTGCATGTTCATGCTGCACAAGACATTCGGCGGCCCGAAGGGAGGTGGCGGCCCAGCTGTCGGTGCCTACGGCTGTTCGAGCGAGCTGGCACCATTCCTGCCCAAGCCTGTGGTGGTCAGGAACAAAAAGGGCAGCTACAAACTCGACTACGATCGCAAGATGAGCATCGGCAAGGTGCGGGAGTTCCTCGGCAACCTGCAGATCGTCTTCTATGCCTATGCCTGGTCAAAGGCTATGGGCGGAGATGGCATCACTGAAGCATCTGACCTCGCGGTGCTTGGCAACAACTACATGGAGAAAAAACTGCTCGCGATCAAAGGTGTGGTCAAATCCCATCCGCATCTGACGAAGTACCGCCTGGAAATGACGCGCTATGGTCTTGGCCCGTTCAAGGAGGAAACAGGGGTCGGCATCGTGGAGATCGGGGCGCGCATGACCGACTTCGGCGTGGACAGCCCGTGGCTAAGCCACGAGCCGTGGGTGGTTGCAGAACCCTTCACACCCGAGCCAGGCGAACTCTGGTCGCGGGAGGATATTGACTACTGGATTGCGGCCATGTCGAAGGCCTGCGAGGAGGCACGCTCCAATCCCGATTTCATCCGGCGTTCCCCGCACAACGCTGCCATCGGGCCGATCAAAGGCGACAAGCTGGACAACCCCGCCCATTGGGCCACGACCTGGGCAGCCTGGCAGCGCAAGCGCGGCGCAACCAAAGCGCCAGTGAAGAAGGCAGCCGGTGCCTGAGCCCGGGAGCATGGCTGCGAGTGAGCACAACGAGCGGCCCATCGCCATCATTGGTGCTGGTTCCATCGGTGTTGCATGGGCGCTTGTCTTCGCAATGGCGGGACTCCGCGTGCAACTGCAGGACCCTGATGCATCGCGTCGGAACGCGGTGCCGGGTGAATTGACCGCCAAGCTGCAGGCGTTGATCGAGGGAGGCCTTTTCGACGGAACTGTGTCGGCGGTGAAGGAGCGTGTGACCGTGTTGGAGAGTGTAGCCGAAGCCGTGATCAATGCTCTTCATGTGCAGGAGAACGCTCCGGAGCAACTGGAGCTCAAGCAGGCATTGTTCGCCGAAATCGCGCGGTCTGCACCGGCAGACGCGACGCTGGCATCGTCCTCATCCTTCATCGTCGCTTCTGCGTTCGCGCCCGATTGTGCCAAGGAACGCTGTCTGGTGTTGCATCCCGGCAATCCACCTTACCTTGTCCGCGTGGTCGAGGTGGTGCCATCGGCGATGACCAGTACGGCGACGACGCAAGCCGCCGTGGATCTGATGCACCGCGTCGGACTGCTGCCGGTGACGGTCCGGCGGGAAATAGAGGGATTCGTATTCAACCGGTTGCAGGGCGCAATGCTGCGCGAGGCCTATTGCCTCGTCCGCGATGGCGTTGTCGTCGTCGCTGATCTTGACGCGGTGATCACGGAGGGCCTTGGCCCCCGCTGGAGTGTCATTGGCCCATTCGAAACGGCGGACCTGAACACGCGGGGCGGCATCGCGTCTCATGCGCTCAAGATGGGGCCATCCTACGCCCGGATGGGCGCTGAACGCGGTCAGCACGATCCGTGGACGCCTGACCTTGTGGCTAAAGTCGATGCTGCACGACGTGCGACGATACCGATTGCGGATTGGGAGGCGCGTGTCGCATGGCGTGACAGGGCGCTGATGGAGATCGTCAAGACCAAGCGCCAACTGCCCCCTTTCGATCCGGTAGAACCATGACCGACAGCGTCATGTTCACCTTCGAGGGCCGCGAGATTGCATCGCAGCCCGGCATGACCGTCGGCGCAGCATTGGCCGGTGCCGCAGAGCATCGGCTGAGAGAGACACGGCTTGGCCCTGAGCGGGGGCTGTTCTGCGGCATGGGCGTCTGTCAGGACTGCCTCGTGACTGTGGATGGCAAGCCCAGTCAACGCGCCTGTACCACCAAGGTGGAGCGAGGCATGAAGGTCGAACGTCACGCTTTTCCCGGCGCATTGCCCGAAGCCCGGACCGGCGCACCGATCGTGGCGTTTGACGCTTTGGCGGTGGAGATGGCTGATGTCGTGGTGATCGGCGGTGGCGCGGGTGGATTGAACGCAGCGCTGCACGCGCGGCTGTCGGGGCTCGATGTCCTGCTTCTCGATGAACGCCCGGTTTCTGGCGGGCAGTACTTCAAGCAGCCGACCGGGATGCGTGCGGCCCTCGATGCCCAGCAGCTGGAGGGAAAGATGCTGCGAGCCGCTGTCGAAGCGGCGGGCGTCCGTGTCGTGGATGGTGCGGAGGTCTGGTCGCCTCTGGACGGGCCGGCCGTGCTGGCGACCGCGCATGGTGGGACCTTTGTCGCACGGGGCAGGATGTTGATCGTTGCGACCGGGGCCTACGAGCGCGCCCAGCTTTGCCCGGGCTGGACCCTGCCCGGCGTAATGACCACGGGAGCAATCCAGACGCTCTGGCGCAGCTATCGCGTCGTGCCGGGACGGCGCATTCTCATCGCCGGCAATGGCCCTCTCAATCTGCAGGTCGCCTGCGAGGTGATGGCGG
>JANMFA010000071.1:0-11642 GCA_031377545.1 Hyphomicrobiales bacterium
GCGCATACCGGTGAGGATGGTGGGGGCGGCGGCCGGGAGGATCACCGTGAAGGCGCGGCGGAAGCTGCCGACCTCAAGCGTGCGCGCGACATTCAGCCATTCCTTGCGCACACTCGACACACCAAAGGCCGTGTTCACCAGCATCGGCCAGAGCGAGCAGATGAAGATGACGAAGATCGATGAAATGGCGCTGTCCTTGATGGTGTAGAGCGCCAGTGGCATCCATGCCAGCGGCGAGACCGGCTTCATGATCTGGATGAAGGGATCAAGCGCCCGGCTCATCAGTGGCGACATGCCGATGAGAAAGCCCAGCGGAATGGCGACGAGCACAGCGATGCCATAGCCCAGCAGCACGCGCCCGATGGAATAGGCCAGCTGGATTCCGATGCCCTTGTCGTTGGGGCCGCGGTCATAGAACGGCTCCTTGAGATGCTGCGCAATCTTGGCCAGCACGTCGAGCGGGCCGGGCATTGCCGACTTGCCGGTGTTCGCGGCCGCGCCGATCAGCTTGGCATATTCGGGATCGATGTTGGCCTGCCCGCCGGTTCCGCCTGAATTCACGCCGATGTGCCAGGCAAGGCCGAGAACAACCAGAATGAGCAGCGAAACGAGCGATGCCCGCGCCTGCAAGGGCCATGTCTGCATCGGTCAGCTCCGCTTGATGGCGAAGGAGGCGACGTATTCGTTCGGCTTCGTCGGATCGAACGGCTTGCCCATGACCGAGAATGTCTTGGTTGTCGCTTCGGGCACGGCCAGTCCCATCTCCCGCATCAGCTTCTTGGCGTCGGTCGCCAGATAGATCTGGTCGGCGACGGCCTTGTAGTCGATGTCGCCCTTCAGCTGGCCCCAGCGCTTCATCTGAGTGAGGATCCAGATGGCGAAGCTGTCCCAGGGGATAGGATCAAAATTGATGCGGTTGGGATCGCGCTTCACCTGGCCGAGGCCGTCGGCATAGGTGCCGGTGAGGATCTGCTCCAGAACGGTTTCGGGCTGGTTGAGATAGTTGGCTGGCGCAATCGCCGTGGCGATCTGCTTACGATTCTCGGCTTTCGACGCAAAGACCGTGGCATTGATGATGGCCTTGAGCAGAGCCGCATAGGTGTTGGGCATCGTGGTGACGAACTCGCGGGACGCAGCAAAGGCACAGCAGGGATGCCCGTCCCAGAGTTCCTTCGACAGGATGTGGATGAAGCCGACACCATCGAACACCGCGCGCTGGTTGAACGGATCAGGGCCGAGGAATCCGTCGATGTTGTCAGCCCGGAGGTTGGCGACCATCTCCGGCGGGGGCACCGAGCGGATCTGCACGTCGGTGTCGGGATCAAGCCCGTGCTCGGCGAGGTAATAACGCAGCAGGTAGTTGTGCATCGAAAAATCGAAAGGCACGGCGAATTTGAAGCCTTTCCAGCTCTTTGGGTCGCGCTTGTCCTTGTGCCGGTTGGCCAGCGTGATGGCCTGTCCATTGATGTTTTCCACCGCCGGCATCGTGTAGGGGATCGGATTGGAGCCGATGCCGAGCGAGATCGCCAATGGCATCGGAGCCAGCATATGGGCCGCGTCATATTCCTTGTTAATGGCCTTGTCGCGAATCACGGCCCAGCCGGCGGTCTTGATGACTTCGACATTCAGCCCCTGCTTCTCGTAGAAACCCATGGGCGATGCCATGATGATGGGTGTGGCGCAGGTGATCGGGATGAAGCCGATCTTGAGATCCTTTTTCTCGGGAGCGGCACCTTGCGCAAAGGCATCGGTGGCCGTGGCAATGGGGAACAGCGCACCCAGTGCGGCGGAGGCCGTGGATGCTCCGACGGCTTTCAGGAAGTTGCGCCGTTCCGCATCGACGGGGAAGAGGGCGCGCATCACCGCGCCTTCGACAACCCGTCTGAGCTGCATGTCAGAGCTTGCCGGCTCGTCCTGGCGCGGTTCGCCCTGCCGTACAGCGGCGTCATGGACCGACTGGCTGCTATGCTGTCCGCAATGGCAGCCGTTGCGCGAAAGCCGGTATTTGCTGCTGAAAGCATCGCGGAATGCTGAGGACACAGTGCGTTCTCCGGAGTTCGTTTCCCGGAAGACTCAGCAATATGCATGCCACCGAAGCATGTGATCAGAATCCACGCAGATCGCACGTTCTTTGGACAATGTCAGGCAAAGTCGATCAAATTCAGACGCTGCCGCACAGTTCGCGGGCAGAAAGCCTAATTTCTGGTCACTCCGCACCGGGTGTCTTCCGTCGCCGGATGCGCCTGGGTGTTCCGTCAGGAATTTCCTTCCAGTCCTGGGCCGCAAGATCGATCTCGCGGGGATTCTGCATGCGCGCCGCGCTCCGGCGGACGAACCAGCGCCTCACGGACGGTGTCAGCAGTGCCAGTCCGGCGACGCCGGCCAGAAAGCCGGGCATGATCAGCAAAACCGCGCCAAGTCCCTTCAGCCACGCCTCGGTCGCGACTGCTCCATCGAGAATGATGCCGCCACCACCGCGTTTCAGCAGGCGCGACAGCTTCTGCCGGATCACCCGCGTCACGAAAATCGTGCCGATCACGATCTTCATGATGAACAGGAAGAACGCGAGGCTGCCGCCCGTCCAGCCCGCGACGAGGTTGAACGCCATGATCTCCGCCGCGATCCATGCCGCGAAGACGATCAGACCGGAGAAGGGTGAAAGGGAACGCAAGGGCGGTGGTTCTTTTCAAGCGGGGCTGAAAACTTGTGAGCGGGGCTGGCGGATGGTAGTCATCTTGCCCACATATGCGCGGTGGGGTTCGCTGATTCAAGGCGATGCCTCGCGCCAACCCATACGGAATGCGATACAATGTCTGGCGGAAACGATCTTATCCTCACGCTGGTCTTCCTGGGCCTTGCGGTCTTCGTGATCATCAAGCTGCGTTCGGTGCTGGGCACCAGAGGCGGATTTGAGCGCCCGCCTGAGGTGATCCAGCGGGAAATGGAGGAGCGCCAGCGTCCACCCCAGCCGCCTGAAAACGTAGTGCCGTTTCCCAATGGCGTGCAGCCGCCACCGATCCCCGATCAGCCGGAGATGACGCAGGCCGACCGCTGGAAAGGCATTGCCGCTGCCGGCACGCCGCTGGCCAATGGGCTTGACGCGATCATGCAGGCTGATCCGTCCTTCGATGCGCGCGGCTTCGTGGGTGGTGCCAAGGGCGCCTACGAGATGATCGTGCAGGCCTATTCCAAGGGCGACCGCAAGACATTGAAGACCTTCCTGGCCAAGGATGTGCTCGATGGATTCACCGGCGCGATCACGGATCGGGAAGGCCGGGGCGAGACCTCCGAGACCACCTTTGTCTCCATCGACAAGGCCGATCTTGTGGCGGCGGAAATGCGTGACAAGCTGGCCCATGTGACGCTGAATTTCCGCTCGAAGCTGATCACGACCGTGCGCGACAAGAATGGCGTTGTGGTCGATGGCAGCCCGGACAAGATCGCCGATGTCAATGATATCTGGACCTTCGCACGCGATGTGACATCGCGTGATCCGAACTGGAAGCTGGTCGCAACCGAGAGTAATGGCTGAGTGTGGGCTGGCGCTGGCTGATTGTCGCGCTGGCGTTCCTTGTTTCACCCGCCATGGCTGATCCGCTGCCTCCCCTGAAAGATGCAACTGCACGACCTCTGGGCTTCGCGGAGATCGCGGACTGGGCAGCGGATGATCATCTCGCGGCCTGGCGCGTCTTCGAGAAGCATTGTGCCGCGCTGGCCTCTGCGACGCCCGTGCTGCGCGAGGGCGCCAAGGCACCTCTCGCCCTGTACAAGGTTTGCGCGGAAGCGCGGGCGCTCACCATCCTTTCCGCCGCAGAGTCCCGTGCGTTCTTCGAACGCTGGTTTGATCCGGTCGAAATCGTGCCCACCAGTGGTGCCGGTTTCCTGACGGGATATTATGAACCCGAGACGGTGGGATCCCTCGTTCGCACCGGGGATTTCCAGGCACCGCTCCTCGCCCGTCCGTCCGATCTCGTCACCATTCCCCAGGGCGAGATCTGGGCCGGTATCCCGGAAGGCTTTGCCGCCGCCCGGCGCAGGGCCGATGGTGGCCATGAGGTCTATCCCGACCGGGCTGCCGTCTGGCGCGGCGATCTCGGGCCGCTGGCGCAGCCGATCCTCTGGCTGAAGGATGAGGTCGAGGTTTTCTTCATGCAGGTGCAGGGATCGGGCCGGGTCAAGTTGCCGGATGGGCGCACCACGCGCATCGCCTATGCCGGACGCAATGGCCATCCCTACAGCTCGATCGGCCGCATCGTCGTGCGCGAAGGGTTGCTGCCGCTGGAGGATGCGACGCTGGACAAGCTGAAGGCCTGGCTGCGCGCCAATCCCGCGGAAGCGCGGCGCATCATGGGCATGAACGCCAGTTATGTGTTCTTCCGCTTCGCGGATGAGGTGTCGGAAGCTTCGGGCCCCATCGGCGGCGCGGGTCTGCCGCTGACACCGTGGCGGTCGATCGCTGTCGACAGAAGCCTCTGGGCCTATGGCCTGCCTGTATGGATGGAGGTCGATCTCCCGCGGGAGACCGGGGCGGAGCGGTTCAGGTCGCTGGTGATCGCGGAGGATACGGGCTCGGCCATCCTCGGTCCTGCCCGCGCCGATCTCTATCATGGCACTGGCGCACAGGCCGGATCGCAGGCCGGTGTCCTGCGTCATCCCATGCGCTTTGTCGTGCTTTGGCCACGCGAGACGCCACGATGAGACGCAGGGGGCATCTCTCTGCGGAGGAACGCGCGCTCTGGGCCCATGTGGCGCAAAGCATCCGTCCGATGCCCGGGCGGACGATGCCGAAGCTTGAAGCCGTTCCCGTGGCACCTGAATCGCCCAGGCCTGGCGCGATCAGCATGGTGCAAGCGCCTGAAACAGCATCACGTCAGGGGATCAAACCACTGGTGCCACTGGAGCGGCGGATGCGCCAGCGCGTGACGCGGGGACAGTCGCCCATCGACGGCGTGCTCGACCTGCACGGCATGCGGCAGGACGAGGCCCATCGTGCGCTGCTCAGTTTCGTCCACCGCAAGGTGCATGACGGGGCGATGGTGGTGATGGTGATCACCGGCAAGGGCGGCATGTCGACGGGGGGCGTATCGATGGGCGATGGCCGCGGCGTGCTGAAGCGGCTGGTGCCGCACTGGCTCTCCGATCCCGGCCAGCGGCGTTACGTGCTGGGTTTCGAAGATGCAGCCCAGCACCACGGCGGGACCGGCGCGCTTTACGTGCGGCTGCGGCGGCTGAAGGAGGCCCAGGTCTAACCCTTGTCACCGCGCTCCCGGAGCAGCGACAGCACGGCGGCGCGCAGTTCGGGGATACCCGCGCCGGTCTCGCTTGATGTGATCAGCACCTCGGGATAGGCGGCCACGCGCTTGGCGATCTGCTCGCGCACTTCGGCCACGCGACTTTCCTGTTCCGGACCCTTCAGCTGGTCGGCCTTGGTGAGGACAACCTGATAGGACACGGCAGTCTTGTCCATCAGCTTGAGGATCTCGAGATCAAGGTCCTTGAGGCCGTGACGGCTGTCGATGAGCACATAGACCCGAGCCAGGCTGGCGCGGCCCTTGAGATACTCCTGGATCAGGTTGGTCCAGTTGAGAATCTTCTGTTTCGACACCGCCGCATAGCCGTAGCCGGGCATGTCGACGAAGCTCAGGCGGTCGCTGATGGTGAAGAAATTGAGCTGCTGCGTCCGCCCCGGCGTGTGCGAGGTACGGGCCAGCGCATTGCGCCCGGTCAGGGCGTTGATCAGCGAGGATTTGCCGACGTTGGAGCGCCCGGCGAAGGCTATCTCCGGGTGTTTCATCGGCGGCAATTCGTTGATCTTGTCCGATCCCCAGATGAAATCGGCGCTGCCCGCGAAAAGCTTTCGGGCGGATTCGAGGAGTTCGGGATCAGGATTGGTCATGCGGTCCTGTCGCATGGCCAGCCTTGAACGTCAAAAACTCACACAGGTTCAGCGTTGCGCTTCGCCATCATCGCCTTGAAGGCCGGGCGGGCCTGACAGGCCTCGATCCACGCCTTGAGCGCCGGACGACCGGCGAAAAGCTCCGGCATCGGCTGGGCGTAGCGGATGACCTCGGCAAGGTTGATATCCGCCACCGTGAAGCGCTTGCCGACCACAAAGCCACCTTCCGCCTTGAGATGGGCATCGAGCACGTTGAGCGGGCGCTGCAGCGCTGCGGCTGCCGCGGTGACGAGTGCGGGCACGCGCTCCGGCTCGGGTTTCCCGATGGTGTTGTAGAGCACCTGGATGGTGTGGGGCTCGCATTCCGTCATGGCCCAGACAGACCACATCGTCATCTGGCCTTCCTCGGCCACATTCCGTGGTCCCAGCGTCGTCTTCTGCTTTTTTCCGTATTTGCGGGCGAGATAGAGATTGATGGCCAGTGATTCATGCAGCACCAGACGCCCGTCCTTCAGGGACGGGATCTGGCCGTTGGGGTTCACCTTGAGGAACTTGCGCGACGCCGTGTTGATTGGCGCGTCGCTTGCCTTCGGCTTGGCAACCCTGCCAGCCTGAATCACCGGGATATGGATGAAGGGCAGGGACAACTCGTTGAGGAGCCAGATGTTGCGCGTGGCGCGCGAGCGATAGACGCCGTAAACTGTGATGGCCATGGGTTTTCCATTTCGTTGGAATCAACGCGCAAGATGCCTGATTTCACCGAGGCTGCCTCATGAATTGTGGTGATGTCCCCATCAAACCAGTGGATTATCGGCGCATCGCCGTGCGGATCTGCACGAGATCGGCCGCTTTCAGCAGCTGCGCCAGCACCACATGCACCACGAGGCCTGTGGCGCACAGGGCTGCCAGCGCCGCCGCACGAATGCCAAAGGGCTGGCTCGCCTTCAGCCAGGGACGGGCGAATTCCTGCAGGAACCAGATCGCAAGGCCCGTGAGCGCCGAGACGATCAGCACGCGGGGCAGGCGGCTGCGCGCCAGCCTGTCCGGGCGGAAACGTCCGTTCCTCAGCAGAAGGACATAAAGCGTGAACGCGTTGACGAAGGCCGAGGCCGAGACGCCCATGGCGGCTGCAACAGAGCCGAACTGCGGAAACAGCAGCAGGGCAACAAGGATGTTGGCGGCAATGCCCAGCACGGCCGCGATCACCGGCCCTTTCATGTCCTCGCGCGCCAGAAACGCAGGCAAGAAGACCTTGACCAGCACGAAGGCGGGGAGGCCGACAGCCAGCGCCCGCAGCACGGCGGCAACCGCATTGGAATCCTCCGCCGTGAAGGCCCCGCGCTCGTAGAGAATGCTGACGATGGGCTTGGCCAGCAGCGCGAGTGCGATGGAGGCAGGCAGCGTGATCAGCAGGCCGAACTCCAGCGCCCGGCTTTCCGCCTGCCGCGCCTGGGCCACCTCGCCGCTCGCCAGATGCTTTGACACGGCGGGCAGCAGCACGACGCCGATGGCGGCAGCCACGAAACCGAGGGGAAGCTGGAAGATGCGTTCGGCGAAATACAGCCATGAAACCGCCGATGGTGTTCCCGACGACATCTGCGCCGCAACGACCACATTGAGATGCCCCGCGCCAGCAATCGCGATGCCGGGCAGGGCGATCAGCATGAGACGGCGCAAATCGGCGTCGAAACGCGGGATTCGCGGGCGGATGCGATAGCCTGCGAACCACACTGTCGCGCCGACGATGAGAAGGTTGACCAGGCCTGCGCCAAGCACGGTCCAGACCAGCACGAATCCGGCATCCCGCGTGCCGCGCAGGCCGGCCGTCATGGCGTAAAGCAGTGCGGCGATCAGGAAGATGTTGAGCAGAACGGGGGCCCAGGCCGCAATCGCATAGCGCCCGATGGCGTTGAGCGTGCCGGTGAACACCGCGACAATGAGAATCACCGCGACGAACGGAAACATGATGCGTCCGAATTCGACGGCATCGGTGAATTTCTGCGGCTGGTCATGGAAGCCCGGAGCGACAGCACCAATGATCTGCGGCATCAGGAATTCGGCGACGAGCAGAATGGCAACGCCGACGCCCAGCAGGAAGGACAGCGCGGCCTCGGCAAAGCGCGCGGAGGATTCCGGCCCACCCTCTGCTTCGCGCCGGGCAAAAATCGGCACATAGGCTGCGTTGAAGGCGCCTTCACCCACGAGACGGCGGAAAAGATTGGGGATCAGGAAGGCCGCGACATAGGCATCCGCCACCGCACCCGCGCCCAAAGTGGCGGCGACGAGCATGTCGCGCACGAATCCCGTGACCCGCGACGCCAGCGTGGCCCCGCCGACGATCGTGAAGTTCTTGCCCAAAGACGCTTGTTCAACTGACATCCACCGCCCTGTCTGCCGCAAACAGCTGATCAAGGCAAAGGGCGGGTGTGTTCAAATGATGGCGGGGGTGGCTACGCCGCCTGCCCCAATCCCACCGGACAGCTCACACCGGTCCCGCCAAGCCCGCAATACCCACCGGGGTTCTTCGCCAGATACTGCTGGTGATAATCCTCGGCAAAGTAGAAAACTGGCGCTTCGAGGATTTCGGTGGTGATCGCGCCGAGTCCCGCCTTGCTCAGCATGGCCTGATAGGCCGCCTTCGAGGCTTTCGCGGCAGCCAACTGATCCGCATCCGGCGCGTAGATGCCCGAGCGGTACTGCGTGCCGACGTCATTGCCCTGCCGCATGCCCTGCGTGGGATCGTGGCTCTCCCAGAACGTCTTCAGCAGTGTCTCAAGGCTGATCTTCGCCGGATCATAGACCACCAGCACAACCTCATTGTGCCCTGTGCGGCCCGAGCAGGCCTCCTCATAGGTCGGATTGGGCGTGAAACCGGCAGCATAGCCCACCGCTGTCACGACAATGCCCTCGCCCAACTGCCAGAACTTGCGTTCCGCACCCCAGAAACAGCCCAGACCGAAAATAATCTGCTTGCTGCCTTCGGGATAGGGGCCTTTCAGCGGCGCACCGCTGACGAAATGGCGTTCTGCCGTGGGAATCGCGGTCGCGCGGCCCGCCAGCGCATCCTCCGCGCGGGGCATTTCGGCTTTCTTTCTGAGGAAGAACATCGTGTCTCTCCGTGGTTTGCAGCAAAGATAGTGCGCTCCTGCGCAAACCGGAAGCGTCGGCTGCTTCACTGTTGCGTGTCGAAAAGTTCATCTGTGACCCTTTCGCGGGCTTTGCAGGGGCGATTGGGCGTGCCAAGTTAATCGCTTCATGCCAGCGGCATGGTCCAATCGTGTCAGGGAGACAGCAGATGAAAACAGGTATTCTGGCGGCCGCGATGGTGGCGATGCTGGGCGGAACAGCCATTGCACAGGAACTCAAACCCGCAATCGTGTTCGACCGCGGCGGCAAGTTCGACAAGTCCTTCAACGAAGCCGCCTACAACGGCATCGAGAAGTTCAAGAAGGAAACCGGCATCGATTACCGCGATTTCGAGGTCACCAACGATGCCCAGCGCGAGCAGGCGATCCAGCGTTTCGCGCGCGATGGCCACAATCCCGTGCTCGTTGTCGGCTTCTCCTTCGGCACAACGCTGGAGAAGGTGGCGAAGGAATTCCCCAACACCCGCTTCACCATCATCGACAGCAAGATCGACGCGCCCAACGTGCGCTCCTCGCTCTTCACCGAGCATGAAGGCAGCTACCTCGTCGGCATGATGGCGGCGATGGCCTCGAAATCCAACAAGGTGGGCTTCATCGGCGGCATGGATATCCCGCTGATCCGCAAGTTCGCCTGCGGCTATGTGCAGGGCGTGAAAGCCGCCAAACCTGCGGCAGAGATCATCCAGAACATGACCGGCACGACAGGCGCGGCCTTCAACGATCCCGCGAAGGGCGCGGAACTCGCGAAATCCCAGCTCGATCGCGGCGCGGACGTGATCTATCACGCGGCGGGCGGCACGGGCGTTGGCGTGCTGCGCACGGTGGCGGATGCGGGCAAGCTCGGCATCGGCGTCGATTCCAACCAGAACGGCATGCATCCAGGCAAGGTGCTGACGTCCATGCTCAAGCGCGTGGATGTCGCGGTCTATTCCAACTTCATGGATGCCAAGAACGGCAAATGGACGCCGGGCGTCACGGTCTATGGCCTGGCGCAGGACGGCGTCGGCTATGCCATGGACGACAACAACAAGGCGCTGGTGACAGCCGAGATGAAGACGGCGGTAGACAAGGCCGCAGCGGATATCAAGGCAGGGACCGTTAAGGTGCATGATTACATGAGCAACTCGGCCTGCCCGGTGCAGTGAATTGAGCACGCTCTCTCCCCGTCTGCGGGAGAGAGCGCTATTGCCATGACCCCCGCCATCGAACTCATCGGTATCGGCAAGCGCTTCGGCACGGTGCGGGCCAACCATGACGTGAACCTGCGGATCGATCCGGCCTGCGTGCATGGCATCGTGGGGGAGAACGGTGCTGGAAAATCGACGCTGATGTCGATCGTCTATGGCTTCTACGAGGCTGACACGGGCGAAATCCGCATCGGCGGCAAGCCCGTGCGCATCCGTTCCTCCCAGGATGCGATCAGCCATGGCATCGGCATGGTGCACCAGCATTTCATGCTGGTCGAAAACATGACCGTACTGGAGAATGTCATTCTCGGCGCGGAAGGCGGCGTCTTCCTCGCGAAGGGCGAAGATGATGCGCGGGCCGCCCTGAAGGACCTTAGCGCGCGCTATGGCCTGACCGTCGATCCCGATGCCATCGTCGGTGATCTCACTGTAGGGTTGCAGCAGCGGGTCGAGATCATCAAGGCGCTGTATCGCGGTGCCCAGATCCTCATCCTCGACGAGCCGACGGCGGTGCTGACGCCAGCCGAGGCGGACCAGCTGTTCGCATTGACCAAGGCGCTGAAGGCGCAGGGCAAAACCGTCATTCTGATCACCCACAAGCTGCGCGAGATCATGCATGCGACCGACAAGGTTTCGGTGATGCGGCGAGGCGAGATGGTGGTCACGCTGGAGACCGCCAAAACCTCACCCGCCGAGAT
Source organism: Hyphomicrobiales bacterium (assembly GCA_031377545.1). Lineage (GTDB taxonomy): Bacteria > Pseudomonadota > Alphaproteobacteria > Rhizobiales > Beijerinckiaceae > JADCCX01. The sequence goes on from JANMFA010000071.1 coordinate 10,928, forward strand.
TGCCGAGGCGATGGTGGGGCGGCGGGTGCTGTTGACGGTCGAGAAAGGCCCTGCAAAGCCCGGCCGCGTGCTGCTCGACGTGAAGGATCTCACGGTGAAGGACGGCATGGGCGTGACGCGGCTCGATCGCGCATCGTTCCAGATCCGTGCGGGGGAGATTGTCGGCATCGCGGCGGTTTCCGGAAACGGCCAGAGCGAATTGCTGGAGGCGCTGGCAGGGATGCGCCGGGCCACAGGCACCATCAGCATCGACGGTGTGGCGGTGGATCCGACGCATCCCGATCCACGCGCGCAGCGGGCGCTGAGGCTTTTTCATGTGCCGGAGGACCGTCATCGCTGCGGGCTGGTGCTGTCGTTTGACGCTGCGGAAAGCGGTATTCTGGGCCATCACGACGACGCCCGCTTCATGCACGGGTACCTGATGGATCACGCGGCTGTGGCGCGCGACCAGAAGGCCAAGATGGAGGCGTATGACGTGCGGCCACCGCTGCCTGATCTGCGCAGCTCGAAGTTTTCCGGCGGCAACCAGCAAAAGATCGTGCTGGCGCGCGAGATGGAGCGCGACCCGCTGGTGCTGCTCATCGGCCAGCCCACACGCGGCGTCGACATCGGCGCCATCGAATTCATCCACAAGCGCATCATCGCCATGCGCGACGCGGGCAAGGCAATCCTGCTGGTTTCGGTGGAGCTTGACGAGATCATGAGCATGTCCGAC
>JANMFA010000175.1:0-2918 GCA_031377545.1 Hyphomicrobiales bacterium
TTTGCGGCTGAGCTTCGCTCTGGCCGGTTCCGTTTCGTCTGATTTCACCAAATCATACCAGGATCACCCGGCCAGCCGTGAGGCAAGGTTCGTTTTTCGACGGGGTTTACCATGGCTGATCAGCCGAAACTCAGGCTCTACAACACGCTGACGAAGGCGAAAGAGGACTTTGTGCCTCTCGATGCCGACAATGTCCGCATGTATGTCTGCGGCCCCACGGTCTATGATTTCGCCCATATCGGCAATGCCAGGCCGGTGATCGTGTTCGATGTGCTGTTCCGGCTCTTGCGCCATCTCTACGGTGAAAAGCACGTGACCTATGTGCGCAACATCACGGACATCGATGACAAGATCAACAAGCGGGCCTTTGATCGCTGGACCAGAAAACGGCCCTTGCTGGACGAGGTGAGGGCGCTCACGGATGTGACCACGAAGCAATATGAGGATGACGTGGCGGCTTTGGGCAACCTGCCGCCGACGCTCACACCGCGCGCCACCGATTTCGTCTGCGACGGGTCTCAGCCGACCGACATGGTGCGCGTGATCGAAAAGCTCGTCGCCAAGGGCCACGCCTATGCGGCGGAAGGTCATGTGCTGTTCCACGTGCCGTCCATGCCCACCTACGGCAAGCTCTCCCGCCGCACGCTCGACGACATGATCGCCGGTGCGCGGGTGGAAGTGGCGCCCTACAAGAAGGACCCGATGGATTTCGTCCTGTGGAAACCCTCCGATCCCGCGACCGAGCCGGGTTGGGACTCTCCGTGGGGCTTCGGGCGTCCGGGCTGGCATATCGAATGCTCGGCCATGAGCGGCGCGCTGCTGGGCGAGCAATTCGATATTCACGCCGGTGGCATCGACCTGATCTTTCCACACCACGAGAACGAGATTGCACAGACCTGCTGCGCGTTTGGCGTGGAGAAAATGGCGAGCGTGTGGATGCATAATGGATTCCTGCAGGTGGAGGGGCAGAAGATGTCCAAGTCGGTGGGAAACTTCTTCACGATTCAGGATGTGCTGAAGGACTGGCCGGGCGAAGTGGTGCGGCTGAACATGCTCAAGACGCATTACCGGCAGCCGATTGACTGGACGGTGCGGGGGCTGGAGGAGAGTGAGGACAACCTGCGATCATGGCGCGACGCCATCTCGAGAACCCGTGTTCCGCAGCTTTCCTTTCCGGTTCTGGGTCCGTCTGACGCCGTTCTGAACTCTTTGTCCGACGATTTGAATTTTTCGGGGGTCGTTGCGGAATTGCATTCGCTCGCAAAACGAGCGTCGCAAGGTGATGATACGGCCGCATGGATGCTTAACGGAACCCTGAGCTTTCTCGGCATTGACGACATCGGGAACATGTTCATGACCCGCGCTGAGCGTGATCATGCCGAAGATTGCGAATCTTCCGAGCAGTCCGCAGAAATTAATCGGATGGTCGACCTCCGCCTTGCCGCCCGCGCTGCCAAGAACTTCGCCGAATCCGACCGCATCCGCGATGAACTTCTCGCCATGGGCATCCAGCTCAAGGACGGCAAGAACGCGGTGACGGGCGAGCCTGAGACGACCTGGGAGGTCAAGCGGTGAGGGCGGTTGTTTGCATTGGCCTTGTGCGTCCTTCGAGGCTCCGCTTTGCTACGCACCTCAGGATGAGGGGCTCAGGGCCAGGCACGAAGGTCCTCATCCTGAGGTGCGAGCCGCAGGCGAGCCTCGAAGGACGCACAATGTTCGTGCAACCCGAGCCCACCCCATGACCAATCTCCGCCCCTATCTCCCCTCCGATGCCGAGCTTCTCGCCATCCTGCTGCAGGCCAGCGTGCTGGAACTCGCGGTGGATGAGTACACCGAGGAGCAGCGCGATGCCTGGGCGGCTTCGGCTGAATCCGAGGCTTTCGCCAAACGGCTGGCGTCCGGCCTCACGCTCGTGGCGCTCGATGAGGATGGCGAGCCTGTGGGCTTTGCTGTTCTCGTCCAGAACGCCGCTGTGGCGCATGTGCATGTTCACCCCGACCTGATCGGCATGGGCATCGGCCGCACGCTGCTGGAAGCGCTGCAGAAGCTGGCCCTGGCGCGCGGTTCAGAGGCCTTGCTGGCCGATGCCACGGACAACGCGAAAGGCTTCTTTGCCAAACTGGGCTACAGCGAGAAGGCCCGCAACACGATCAACTACGGCGATGAATGGCTGGGGACCACAACCATGGAACTGCTGCTGAAAGCGCCAAAAACCGCGGTGGTGCAGTGATGGCCAAAGAGCGGCTTTATCTCTTCGACACCACCTTGCGCGACGGCGCGCAGACCACCGGCGTCGATTTCTCGCTGGCCGACAAGCTCGCCGTGGCGAAAATGCTCGACCGGCTGGGTGTCGATTACATCGAGGGCGGGTATCCCGGTGCCAACCCGCTGGACACGGCCTTCTTTGCCGAAGATCGGGGCTACCGCGCCGCCTTCACCGCTTTCGGCATGACCAAGCGCGCGGGCGTTTCGGTGTCCAACGATCCCGGCGTTGTGGGCCTGCTGGAGGCGAAAGCGAGCGCCATCTGCTTCGTCGCCAAGGCCTGGGATTTCCACGTGCATACAGCACTGGGCTGCACGCTCCAGGAAAGCCTGGAAGGTGTGAGCGAAAGCGTGCGCGCCGCGCTTGAAAGGGGCCGTGAGGTCATCGTGGATTGCGAGCATTTCTTCGACGGGTTCGGGGCGAACCGCGATTTCGCACTGTCCGTGGCGACGACGGCTTTCACGAGCGGCGCGCGTTGGGTGGTGCTGTGCGACACCAACGGCGGCACGCTGCCGGACGAGATCGAGCGGATCGTGCGGATCGTGACCGGGCATGTGCCGGGCGTGAATCTCGGCATCCATGCCCATGATGACACCGGCCATGCCGTCGCCAATTCACTGGCGGCGGTGCGGGCCGGCGTGCGGCAGATCCAGGG
>JANMFA010000182.1:0-7221 GCA_031377545.1 Hyphomicrobiales bacterium
GTCGTCATGGGCGCATCCTTTCGCAACACCGGCGAGATTGCGGCGCTGGCGGGTTGCGACAAGCTGACCATTGGTCCCGCACTGCTGGAGCAACTCGCCAAGGAGGAGGTCAAGCTGGAGCGTGCGCTTGATGCGAAGGCCTTCAAGCGGCAGAAACCCCCTGCCCCGCTCACGCAATCTGCCTTCCGCTATGGGCACAATAAGGATGCCATGGCGACCGAAAAACTGGCGGAAGGGATTCGCCTGTTTGCAACCGATCTCGCGCAATTGCGGAAGATGGTCTGGGAGCGTATGGGCTGAGCACGTTTGCGGGAAACTTCCCGCGCCTTCATTCTCAGTTCAGCGCGAGCATCTTTCATGTCGAATTCCTCCACGCACCAGCTCATGGCCAATGCCTTGCGCGGTCTTGCCATCGATGGTGTCGAGCAGGCGAAGTCTGGTCATCCCGGCGCGCCCATGGGTCTTGCCGATGTCGCAACCGTGCTTTGGTCGAAGCATCTGAAGTTCGATGCATCATCGCCCAGCTGGATGGACCGTGACCGGTTCATCCTGTCGGCGGGCCACGCATCCATGCTGATCTACGGCCTGCTGCACCTCTATGGGGTCGAGGGCGTGACGCTCGACCAGCTCAAGCGCTTCCGCCAGCTCGGTTCCAACACGGCCGGACATCCGGAAGTCGGCCATACGCCAGGTGTCGAGACGACCACCGGACCGCTGGGACAGGGCCTCGCCACCGCCGTCGGCTTCGCCATGGCCGAGCGGAAGCTGGCGAGCGAATTCGGGCGCAAGGCGGTTGACCATTTCACCTATGTCATCGCCTCCGACGGCGATCTGATGGAAGGCATCAGCCAGGAATCGATCGCGCTTGCGGGCCATCTCAAACTCGCGAAACTTATCGTGATGTGGGACGACAACGGCATTTCCATCGACGGCGCGCTGTCGATCTCGGACTCCGTGGATCAGGTCAAGCGCTTCCAGGCCTGCGGATGGCAGACGATCAAGGTGGACGGCCATAGTGAGGCCGAGATCGATGCAGCCCTTCTCAAGGCACAGAAGTCCTCGAAACCGACGCTCATCGCCTGCAAGACCGTTATCGGCTGGGGTGCGCCCAAGAAGGCGGGCTCCCACAAGACGCATGGCGAGCCGTTGGGAACCGAGGAAGCCACGGCGACAAAGGCCGCGCTGAAGCTTTCCGCCACGCCTTTCGAGGTCAATGCCGAGGCGCTCAAGCTCTGGCGCGCGGCGGGCAAGCGCTCTACGGCAGCCCATGCCGCATGGAAGACCGGCTTCGCAACAGTGTCCGCCCGCAAGCAGGCCGAGTTCATCCGCCGCATGAATGGCGAGCGGCCTGCGGGAATGGCGAAAGCCTTCGCAAAGCAGCGCAGAGAACTGATCGCAGCGCCCGTGACGGTCGCGACGCGCAAGGCCTCCGAACTGGCGCTGGACGTGGCCTTCGCGGCTGTGCCGGAATTGCTGTCGGGCTCGGCTGACCTGACGCCGTCCAACAACACCAAGGCCAAGGGTTTCGAATCGATCACGCCGAAAGCGTTCAAGGGCCGCTACGTGCATTACGGCATCCGCGAGCACGGCATGGCGGCGGCGATGAACGGCATCGCGCTGCATGGCGGGCTGGTGCCTGCTGGCGGCACGTTCTTCGTGTTTACGGACTACTGCCGCCCTGCCATTCGCCTTTCGGCGCTGATGGGCACCGGCGTGATCTACGTGATGACCCATGATTCCATCGGCCTTGGCGAGGATGGCCCGACGCACCAGCCCGTGGAGCATCTGGCCAGCCTTCGCGCCATGCCCAACATGCGTATCTTCCGCCCTTGCGATGCCGTCGAGACATCGGAAGCCTGGGAACTTGCGCTGTCGCGCACCGATGGTCCGACCATCCTGGTGCTGACACGTCAGAATCTGGCGCAGCAACGGCTGAGCAACAGCACCACCAACAAGCTGGCGGCCGGTGCCTATGAACTGGCGGGCGGCGCAATCGGACCAGCCGTTGCCACGCTCTTCGCATCGGGCTCGGAAATCGAGATTGCGATGGCAGCACGCGCACAGCTTGCCCAGAAGGGCGTCTCGGCCCGTGTCGTCTCCGTGCCATCGCTGGAACTTTTCCTGCAGCAGCCCGATGATGTGAAGGCCGCGATCATCGGCAAGGCGCGCATCAAGGTGGCGGTGGAGGCGGGTGTGCGCTTCGGCTGGGACGCTGTTGTGGGCAGCGATGGCGGCTTCATCGGCATGTCGAGCTTCGGGGCGTCCGCGCCCTACAAGGAGCTTTACAAGCACTTCGGCATCACGCCGGAAGCGGTGGTCGGCGAGGTTCTCAAGCGGCACAATGGCTGATGGTAGGCGGTTGACACCCCGTTACGGCATGCTCAACTCCTCCGCATGACACGACAGATCGTCATCATCGGGGCCGGACACGCCGGGGTACAGACCGCTGCGGCGTTGCGCGACGAAGGCTTTGACGGTGCTATCCGGCTCATCGATGCAGGCACCGACCTGCCTTACCAGCGCCCACCACTGTCCAAGGCTTTCCTGAAAGGTGAATCATCGAAGGACAGCATCGTGCTGCGCGGCGAAGGGTTTTACCGCGAGAAGTCGATTGATCTCATGCTCGGTGAGGCCGTGACCGCCATCGACCGGTCTGCAAAACGCGTTGCGCTACAATCTGGCTCGTTGCTGCCTTACGATCACCTCGTCCTGGCGACGGGTGCAAGAGCGCGTGCATTGCCGATTGCAGGCACAGATCTGAATGGCGTGCATTCACTGCGCGATCTGGCTGACGCCGAAAGGATCAAGGGCGACGTCGAGAAAGCCCGATCTGTTGTCGTGATCGGGGCCGGGTTCATCGGGCTGGAATTCGCGGCTGTGGCGGCAAAGCTTGGCGTTGCCGTCACCGTTCTGGAAACCCAGCCCCGCGTCATGATGCGGGCGATCTCGGCAGCGATGTCGGCAGCCTTTCAGGCCAAACACCGGGCGCTTGGTGTCACGCTGCTGCTGGACACGGGCGTGGCTGCGCTGCATGGCAACGCCGGGCGCGTGACCGGCGTGGAGACATCGAAAGGCCAGATTTTGTCGGCTGACTTGGTCATCATCGGCATTGGCGTGCTGGCGGAGGACAGACTGGCCAAGGCGGCCGGACTGGCCATCGACAACGGCATTCTCGTCGACACGCATCTCACAACCAGCGACCCTGCCATCCTTGCGGTGGGCGACAACAACAGTCATCCCAATCCTTATTTTGGTGCCCGAGTTCGCCTTGAATCCGTGCAGAACGCGGTTGATCAGGCGAAATGCGTTGCGCGCAATCTGACGGGTAAGCCGGAATCCTACCGCGCAATCCCGTGGTTCTGGAGCGATCAGGCTGACCTGAAGCTGCAAATTGCCGGAGTGTCAGCCGCACTGACCAAGCAGGTGCTGCGCGGCGATTCTGCCAGCGGTGCCTTCTCGGTGTATGGATTTGACGGCGAGCTGTTGAAAGTCGTGGAATCGGTGAACAAGCCAGCCGATCACATGCTCGCCAGGCGGCTGATCAGCCAGGGCATCAGCCCGACGCCGGACCAGGTGGCGGATACAGGGTTCGACCTGAAAGCCTTGGCAACACGGGCGGCTCCGTGATAGCGCCCGGCCCATGACCGAAACCACATCCATCGCCACAGCGATCCGCACCATCGAGACCGAGCGCAAGGGGCTTGAGGCTTTGGGCAACGCGATGCTGTCCCGTGACGGTCAATCCGACCTTGGCCAGCGGTTTGCCCAGGCTGTCGCGGTGCTGGCAGCCGCCAGAGGCCGTGTGATCGTGACCGGCATGGGAAAATCCGGGCATGTCGCACGCAAGATCGCGGCGACCTTTGCCTCGACCGGCACGCCTGCCTATTTCGTGCATCCCGCCGAGGCGAGCCATGGAGACCTTGGCATGGTGGGGCAGGATGATGTCATCATTGCCCTGTCCTGGTCCGGTGAGGCCAAGGAACTGGCGGACATCATCGCCTATTCCCGGCGCTTCAAGGTCACGCTGATCGCCATCACGTCAGGGGCCGACAGCGCGCTGGGGCGGCAGGCCGATATCCCTCTCGTGCTGCCCAAGGCGCAGGAGGCCTGCCCCAATGGCCTTGCGCCAACGACATCAACGACGATGCAGATCGTGATGGGTGACGCGCTGGCAGTGGCGCTGCTGGAAGGGCGTGGCTTCTCGGCCGAGGATTTCCGTGTCTATCACCCCGGCGGCAAGCTGGGCGCGCAGCTGACCTTCGTCCGGACCATCATGCACCCCCGTGAAAAGTTGCCGTTGGTGCCGCTGGGGGCCATTCTGTCGGACGCGATCCCGGTGATGAGTACCAGCGGCTTTGGCACGCTCATCGTGGAAGCAGCCGATGGCACGCTGGCCGGTATTGTCACGGATGGCGACCTGCGGCGGCACATGAGTGCTGATCTGCCCTCGCGGCCGGTCGAGCAGGTCATGACGAAAAGCCCTCGCACCATTGGCGAATCCGCGCTGGCTGCCGAGGCGCTTGAGGTGCTCAACAGCCGCAAGATCACCATGCTGGTGGTTGTCGATGGTGCCAACCGACCAGTCGGGCTTGTGCATATTCAGGATTTGTTGCGTCTCGGCGTGGTCTGACCGACAGCGGATCTGACCGCAACAACCAGAACGCGAAACGGTCCTTTTCAAATCCTTTGAATTTGCTATTGAAACGCTCGGAATCAGGCTTCACTCGGGGGAATGAATCGCATGCCGGTGACAATGCGGTTGGTCGGCGTTCTGGCGTTGGCTGCATATTGTCTGGTCACGTCGGCGAGGGCTGAAGATCGCCCGGCGTCTTTCGCCAATGCCATCGTGGTGCCACTGCCGGAGACAGCCCAGCCGGTGACGACGGACGACGGCGTTGGCCTGTCATTCGCACTCCCCCTGCCGGAACCCGCGCCAGAAGCCGTGGTGATTGCACCCTCAGAGCTTGCCGGGCTCACCAGCCCGGAACGCGAGGTGGCCGTTCCAGAACCACGGCTCGAACTCGCCATGCCGGAGGAGGCACCAGCGGTTGTGACATTGTCGCCGCGTGACCTCGAAGGTGTCGCCTCAATCAACCCGCCCGAATCACTGCCGACCATTGTCGGAACCGTGCCAGCGGTCCCGCCAGCCGAGGTCGTGATTGCCCCGGCGGAACTCGCCGGACTGGCACCGCCCAAGCCGGAGGCCGCTCCCGTTCCCTCAGCTGAGCCTGCTACGCCGCCTGCCGAGGTGCGACCGGTCGGCAACATTCCGGCGGATGCCATGAAGGCGGCAGTCCAGCGCCTGAAATCAGGAACGCGGGTTACCGATGTCGAGGCTGCGGAGACGCTGGCGTTCTACGAGGCCCGGAGTTTCGCGCCGCTGTGGGTCGAGAATGGCCAATGGAACGACAAGGCGCGCGCAGTGCGCATCCGCCTTGCGGCAGCCGGCGAGGAGGGTCTGGACCCTGCGCGCTATCGCAGCGTGGCGGCCTTCCACGCCGGCAGCGAACCGCACTGGCCCGCGCTTGCGGCCGCCGAGGCTCAACTGACCGAAACGATCCTGCTTTATGCCCGCGAAGCTGCCGCCGGCCGGACAAAACCGCAACAGATTCATCCGCTGCTGACACCGCGGTTCAAGAGACAATCCGCAGCGGCCATCCTGACTTCGGTTTTTGGCGCTGCCGAGCCAGGAGATGCGCTGAAAGCGTTCAATCCCGGCCATCCGGAATTTATGGCGCTGCGTCTGGCGCTCGAAACAGCCCGGAACAACCGCCCGGTCGCCAGCAGCGGCGAGCCGATCCCGGATGGACCACCGCTGCGTGTCGGCATGCGGGACCCGCGTGTGCCGCTGATCCGGGCGCGCCTGGGTCTGGGATATGATGCAGCCGCAGTCTATGACCGCAACGTCTCGATCAAGGTGGCGAGCCTGCAGCGTGACAACGGATTGCCTGTGACCGGCGCGTTCAACGCCACCACGCGCCGCGCCCTGCTGGGCGAAGGTCCGAGCCCGGAAGAGGCTGATATTCTGGCCAACATGGAATTCTGGCGCTGGATGCCGCGCGATCTGGGTACTCAACACATCCTGGTCAACACACCTGCCTACGGCATGATGCTGCGCCGGGACGGCAATGTCGTGCACGAGGCGCGGATCATCATTGGCAAGCAAGCCACGCAGACGCCGTTTTTCTCGGATGAGATGGACCATATCGTAGTCAATCCCTCCTGGTACATTCCACCTGGCATTCTGAAACGCGAGCCGAAGTACCTCAACCCGGAATGGGCGGCAGCGCGCGGCTACGAGTTGCGGACCCGGGGTTCGGTCACAACGGTGCGGGTGCCGCCGGGAGCATCAAACGCGCTGGGTTACGTGAAGTTCATGTTCCCCAACGAGCATTCGGTCTATCTGCACGACACGCCCAACCGTGGCCTTTTCAATGCCCAGAACCGGGCCTTGTCGAATGGCTGTGTCCGCGTCGAGAACCCCTTTCAGCTGGCAACCCTTCTGTTCGCCTCGGAAGGATGGACCGAGGAGCAATTCCGGCGGTTGATCGGGCGTGGCGAGCGCCACATGAAGCTGTCCAGAAAGGTCCCGGTGCATCTGGGCTATTTCACGATGACGGTCGATGCGGAAGGCAAGCTGACGCGCCACCATGATGTTTACGGACATGCCGCGCGGCTGAAACAGCTGCTTGGCCTTTCCTGATGAACACATTGTCGTGAAAATGCCCAAATTTGAGGCCAGTGGCATTTTCGGGACAATGTGCTCTAGGGTTAAGCCCGGATTAAGGGTGATTGATCATATTGCGCGGCAACAAAACGGGCGTCACAATACGCCGGTCAACAAAAAGCAGAGCCGGAAATTGCATTTTCTGCCCTCCTCCTTGCTGAGCATGCTGCGGATCAAACCGGGCAAGGCGGTTGCTGTCCTGGGCGCCGGCGTGATGCTCGTGACCATGACAGTGCGTCCGACACAGGATGCCATCGCCCAGGGTGGAACACGATCGCTGACGATCTATCATGCCCACACGAAGGAGCAGGAAACCATTACCTTCCGGTCTGGTGGTTCCTATGACAGCGCGGGCTTGCAAAAGCTCAACTGGTTGTTGCGCGACTGGCGGCAGGACGAGCCGACACGGATGGACCCGCAGCTCTTCGACATCCTCTGGGAAGTTTACAGGGCGTCCGGCTCAAGTTCAGCCATCCACGTGGTTTCAGCCTATC
>JANMFA010000211.1:0-2449 GCA_031377545.1 Hyphomicrobiales bacterium
ATCCAGTTGCCCTTCCGGCGTTCACCCAGTTGCACTTCATCTTCGGCCTTCATCCGGCCGACCAGCTTCGCGGAAGGGCTTGGTCCGCTGCGCAGCGCCACAAAGCCGTCACGGGTCTGTTTTGGCGGGCAGAAGGCCGTCGCGGATGCAGATTCCGGCACGAGCAAAGATCCACCGCAGAGCGCGATGACAGCTGCCATGATGAGGGTTGGGGTGAAGCGCATGGTCATTGTCTCCTGACGTGTGAGGATCAGCCTTGATCAGCCGCAATCGATGATGAAACGGGAATTGACCCAGCCCCTGCGGACATTGCGGAATTCCGGGTCACCCGGTTTGGGGAAAACCTGCCCCTGGTAGTGCGACGCCCGCCACCAGTTTCCCGATGCCACAAGTTCGTATCCCTTCTTGTCGATCACCACCATGTCACCGGGGGTCATGCGGACGACCATCTGGCTGCCGGACGATGGCCGATCACGCAGTGCGACGAAACCGTCGGACGTGGTCTTGACCGTGCAGACGTTGTGGGCGAGCGCGCTGGAGCTGCCCATCCCCAGCATGCACAGGACGAGCGCTGCTCGTGTCCGTGTGGAGCGCTTTAGAGGCATGGCGAAGTCCTTTGTCTCTGTTTCACAGCGGGGACCCGCCGTCGTGGGTGATCTGGACCTGCCGATGCTGCCAGAGGGAGCTGCCGGGAGGAATGTCCAGTCTTGTCGCAGTTCCGTCCTTCCAGGGATTGCCACTGCCGCATCCCGCATGTTTCAATTGTTTCAGGACACATTGTGGCTCGCACCCCATGGTCTGTTTCAGCCCGGAAAGAATTCCTCGCCGCCAACGCCCATGCTGGAAACATTGAACGTGGAAAGACGTATGCACATGCCAGGCCGCAAAAGGTGGGTGGGCAGGAGGAAACCGGTATCATGACCAGAACGCAACGAATGACCCGCCGCCGCTCGGGGGTTCTCGCCCTCTGCCTTGCACCGGTCGCAATGAGCTTGTTGCTGAATGGCCCCGCGTCCGCTTTCGCCTGCTACGTCGGGGAATCACCCGACGGCGTTGTGCTGTTGCGCGAACGACCGGATGACAAGGCCAGAATTGTCGCGCAACTGAGCGAATTCAACATGGTCAGTGACGCTCCCGCAGTCCGCGAGCGCAACGGCTGGATCCATGTCCGGTGGTCAAAGACCCAGCTGTCCCAGAAGGACTTCGCGCGCGGGAAGGGCGACGGAAAGGGTTGGATGAAGCGGGAGCATATCCGCGGCGAATGCGAGGACTAGCGTTCGCGGAAGGCCTGCTGCTGCATCCGCGTCATTGGCTTTGTGAGGTAGTGCAGCACAGTCTTCTGGCCGGTTTTCACCTCAACCTCCGCCACCATACCAGGGATGATCGCCAGATCCCGGTCGCGGTAGCGCAATGTGTTGGCGTTGGTGCGCACGCGGATCACATAGTAGGTTTCGCCCTTTTCCGTGGTGATGCTGTCCGCACCGATGTGCTCAAGCCTGGCGGGCATGCCGCCATAAACCGTGAAATCATAGGCAGAGAGCTTTACCGTCGCTTCAAGTCCGGGGCGCAGGAAGGCGATGTCCTGCGGGCGCACCTGTGCCTCGACCAGAAGGGTCTCGTCCACCGGCACGATCTCGACCGCGCTCGAACCGGGCTGGATCACCTGACCCAGCGTCGTGACATGCAGGCTCTTGACGATTCCGTTGACAGGCGAGGTCATGTCAGTGCGCCGCACGCGGTCCTCGTTTGTCCGCATCGCCTGCGTCAGTCCGGCCAGTTCGCTTTCAGCCTGCGACAGCTTGGCGAGTGACTCGGCCCGGAACGACTGGCCTTTTTCTGCGCGACGGTCCTTGGCTTCAGCGAGCGCCGCCTCGATGCGGGGCAGGGCGAGTTCCGCGCCTTTCAGCATGCCTTCGGTTTCCACCACCTTGGCTTCGGCGCGCAGGCCCTCGATACGCGCAGCGGCACCCGTTGCCACCAGCGGACGGATCAGCTCATGCTCACGTCGCGCGAGACCCAGCGTGTTCTGCAGGCTGACGATTTTGGCCTGGGTCTCGATGACTTCCTGCTCACGCTGGCGGATCTGCAGATCGAGTGCCGAAAGACCACTCTCCATCTCCCGCCGCCGGCTTTCGAACAGGGCCAGTTCATTGACGACCAGATCGGGCCTTCGCTTGGCAACATCAGGCGGGAACTGCGGCTGAACGCCCTTCAGCTCGGCGTCCAGACGCGCCATCAGCGCCATGATGGCGGCCGATTTCTCGCGGGCCTCGGCGAGCTGGGATCCAGGTGCCACGGGGTCGATCGACAGCAGCAGGTCGCCCTGTTTCACATGCTGCCCTTCGCGCACCGCGATGGCGCGCACGATGCCGCCTTCGAGATTCTGGACAAGTTGCACCTTGCGGGCCGGGATTACCTTGCCCTGTCCAACGGTAAACTCGGTCATCAC
>JANMFA010000234.1:0-3533 GCA_031377545.1 Hyphomicrobiales bacterium
TATAGGCCGAGGCAAAGATCGCGGCCGCAATGAGGGCGCGCAGCAGCTTGTCCGGCGCATACTGCTCCGGCACGAACAGTGGCAGCATGTTGGATGCCATGAACAGCACGGTGATGAAGGGCACACCACGCACGAACTCGATCAGGATCACCGAGAACAGTTTCACCATCGGCATCGTGGACCGCCGACCCAGCGCCAGCAGAATGCCGCAGGGGAGCGAGAAGACGATGCCGACCGAGGCCACGATCAGCGAGATCAGCACGCCGCCCCACAGGTTGGTGGTGACAGGCGGCAGGCCACTGTCGATGCCAGTCAGGCGTGCGAACACGCCAAAGACAGCCGCGACGCCCAGGATACTGACCAGTGCCGTCTGGAAATCAGCGGGCTTGTACCGTAGCTTGTTGCGGAAGAGAAAAGCTGCGCACGCCGCCGTTGAAACCAGAAGATCAAACCAGAAGAAGTTGCGTCCGCCCAGCGCACGGCGGATTCCACCAATGCCGTTGTCGGCGAACTGATCGAGCAGCCAGTCAACGCCAGCAAAAGGCAGGGCAAGAATAGGCCCGATGATTGGAATGGCCGACAACAGGCTCCCGATGGTTCCGAAGATGCTGCTGATCGCCTTGATGACCGCTACAGCAACGCCAATCAGGGCAAATGCGGGAGAACCGCCGGTCAGCAACCAATATGAGATCATTGGCGTGAACACGAAGGCGAAGAGAACGCCCAGATCCCGCCGCGGCGCATTCAGCCACAGCACCCACACCACCGAGATGATCAGCAGCACGAAGAAGAGCGTTGGCCTCCAGCGCTCATCGAGAGGATAGGAACCATAGACGAAATACTTGAAGCGTTCCTGCACGAAGGGCCAGCAGGCCCCCACGACGGGACGCGCCTCGGTCAGGATGCAGGCCTCGCGGTCCGTGCCGCTCCACACCGCCTGGAAGATGGTGAAATTCAGGAACGGCGGCACGATCCACAGCAGAAGCAGGGCGGCGATCACCGTCATCATGATGTTGAACGGGCTGGAGATCAGGTTGTCGCGGATCCAGGCGACCGGACCGGACACCGCCATCGGCGGCGGCAGGGCCTCGGCCACATCGTGGCGCACGTAACTGGCGGACTTCATGGGGGATGCAGTGGTGTCAGTCATGGTCCTGCCCTCCCTTACCGTTCCACCAACGCCTTGCGGGCGTTGTACCAGTTCATCAGCATGGATGTCGAAAGCGAGATCGTGAGGTAAACCATCATCGTGATCGCCACGACCTCGATGGCCTGCCCGGTCTGGTTCAGCACCGTTCCGGTGAAGATGTTGACGAGATCGGGATAGCCCACGAACACGGCCAGCGACGAGTTCTTGGTGAGGTTAAGGTAGTGGCTCGTCAGCGGCGGGATGATTACGCGCATGGCCTGCGGGATCACCACGAGGTTCAGCGTGTTCTTCGGCTTGAGGCCCAGCGCATAGGACGCTTCGGTCTGCCCCTTCGACACGGCGAGGATGCCGGCGCGAACCGCTTCGGCGATGAAGGCCGCAGTGTAGATCACAAGGCCGAAGAGCAGAGCCAGGAACTCCGGCAGCACGGAAATGCCACCGCTGATGTTGAAGCGGCTGGCGGAGGGATATTCAAAAGACAGTGGCATGCCCGAAAGCAGGAACACCAGGAGGGGGAGCCCGAAAATCAGGCCGAGCGTCACCAGAGCGACAGGCGACTGAACACCGGTCCTCTCCTGCTTTTTCTTCGCATACATGTAGAAGAACACAGCACCCAGGATGCCGAGCCAGAACACGATGCCTGTCAGCCAGAAGCTACCGCCGGGGACCGGATTGGGGAAAATCAGACCGCGGTTGTTGAGGTAGATGCTGCCGGGAAACTTGATGCTCTCGCGCACCTCGGGCAAGGCCTTGACGACCGCATTGTACCAGAACAGCAACTGCAGCAGCAACGGCAGGTTGCGCACGATCTCGACATACCAATAGGCAATCTTGGCGACCAGGAAGTTCTTGGACAGCCGGGCAATCCCGACGAAGAAGCCAAGAATGGTCGCGAAAATGATGCCGATGGAGGCAACGAGCAGCGTGTTCAGCAATCCGACCCAGAAGGCGCGGCCATAGCTTGATGATGCTTCGGAATAGAAAATCAGCGACTGGCTGATGGGAAATCCGGCATTGTTGTCCCAGAAGCCAAGGCCCGACGCGATCTTGGCGCGCGCAAGGTTCTCACGGACATTGCTGATGCCTTCATAGACGATCCACAGGATGAACAGGCAAAGCGCGGCCTGGAAGACGATGCTGCGCACCTTGGGATCATAGAATGGCGAAACCTTCGGCTTCTGGACCATTCCGGACGATTTCAAAACGTCGGTCACGCGCACACCCCCTGCTCAGCTCTCCGGCTTCGCACATTACCCGGCGGTGGTTCCCACGCTTCCGGTTTATCCCTCACAGACACGAATGGCGTGGAATGCAACTTCCACGCCATTCCCTGTTCGTTCAGCGGATCGGAGGAGCGTACTGAAGACCGCCCTTGTTCCACAGGTTGTTCAGGCCGCGGCCGATCTTCAGCGGCGAACCGGCACCGACTGACCGCTCGAAGCTTTCGCCGTAATTGCCGACATGCTTGATGATCTGGTAGGCCCAGGCATTGGTAAGGCCAAGCGCCTCGCCATGCTTGCCTTCGGTGCCCAGCAGGCGCTTGATGTCAGGCGTTTCCGACTTCAGGCGCTCGTCCACATTGGCCTTGGTGACGCCCAGCTCTTCCGCCGTCACCATGGCGTAATGCGTCCACATCACGAGATCATACCACTGGTCGTCGCCATGGCGGACTACTGGTCCGAGCGGCTCCTTCGAGATGATTTCGGGCAAAACCATGTGGTCATCCGCCTTGGCCAGACGCAGACGCTCGGCGTAAAGGCCGGAGGCATCCGTGGTGAAGGCATCGCAACGGCCCGAGTCATAAGCCTTGATGGTCTCGTCATTGGTGGCGAAGGTTACGGCCTTCAGTTCCATCTTGTTCGCGCGGAAATAATCCGCGAGGTTCAGTTCGGTCGTGGTGCCCTGCTGCACGCAGATCGATGCGCCGGAGAGTTCTTTGGCTGAAGCGACCTTGATCGACTTCTTCACCAGGAAGCCCTGGCCGTCGTAATAATTGATCGCCCCGAAATTCAGGCCCAGCGACGTATCGCGCGACGATGTCCACGTCGTGTTGCGGACCAGCACATCGACTTCGCCCGATTGCAGCGCCGTGAAGCGGTCCTTGGCGGACAGCGGCACGAACTTGATCTTGGTGGGATCGTTGAAGATGGCGGCGGCAAGGGCGCGGCAATACTCGACGTCGAGGCCGTTCCAATTCCCCTGCGCATCGGGCTGGCCGAAGCCGGCGAGACCGGTGTTGGAGCCGCAGTTGAGCACGCCGCGCGCCTTGACGGCATTGAGCGTCGACGTGCCCTGCGCCTGTGCCGCACCGGCCAACGTCATGGCACCAATTGCGGCACCCGCCAGCGAAAGAAGCATCTTTTTCATGTTTTCACCCTGATTG
>JANMFA010000240.1:0-2874 GCA_031377545.1 Hyphomicrobiales bacterium
TGGTCTGCAGGCGCTCCATTCCGCCACTCGCCCAGTCGATACGGTAGCGGTTCAGATAGAGCATCGCGTCAGGTGAGTTCATCTTGGAACCGAAGCCATTGTCCGTGAGCAGCCAGAAGGTGCCGTCGGCCATGCGCTTGATGCCTGAGTGCCCCTGGATCGGCTGTCCATTGAACGGCGTTGAAAGCCCTGTGGGGCGCCCGGCAGAGCGACCCATGACCGTACCGGCGGCCTCGACACGGCGCATCGGCGTCACGTACTTTCCGGAGACCTTGAGATCAGCGGGAGCATCTGCTGGAGCGGGAATATAGGTGGCGGCGGGAACCATCGCATGGCCTGCCAACGTTGAAGGGAACTCCCTCAGCTCGGCGGCGTTAACGCTCCCCAGCGTAAGCACGAGGGCGGTAGCAGCAAGCAGGGCGCGGCGCATGAAGGTCTCTCCCACTGGTCGAATTCGGCGCTTTCATCGCGGGGTGACATGACAACTGAATGACAGGCGAGGGTGATTTTGAAGCTCGGCAGCGACTCGTGAAATCTATGGCTGCGGGAAGTCGCGTCAGCGCCGATCCGCTGTCTTCAAACTGTCATGTGAGAATGATTTCTGCGGACGCAGAGTAAGGGCGTCCGTCATGAATTTCCTGAATCTCGCTGCTGCGGTTTCCGCTGCGATCCTCTTGCAGGTCTCGTCGACCACCGCGCAACAGCCTTCCGGCCCGAACGCGTTCGACATCGCCGTGATCGGTGACATGCCGTACAAGATCCCTGACGACTACCCCAAGGTCGACCGCCTGATCGCTGCGATCAACAAGCTGAAGCCCGCTTTCACGCTGCATGTGGGCGACATCAAGTCGGGTTCGTCACCCTGCACCGACGAGGTTTTCAAGCGCGCCTTCGACCAGATTCAGACCATCGAGTCGCCGGTCGTCTACACGATCGGCGATAACGAATGGACGGATTGCCACCGGAAGGACGCGGGCGGATATGATCCGCGCGAGCGGCTCCTGAAGGTGCGCGAGATGTTCTTCGCCAAGCCAGGCCAGTCCCTCGGCAAGACGGCGATGGCGGTCGAGAGCCAAGGTCTGGTGATGCCGGAGTACAAGACCTACGTGGAGAATACGCGCTTCTGGAAGAATGGTGTGATGTTCGTCGGCGTGCATGTGCCCGGTTCGAACAATGGCTTCGAGGCGCTTGATCCCGTGGCGGCAGCAACCGAGTTTGCCGCACGCAACAAGGCGAACATCGCCTGGATCGATGCGAGCTTCAAGCAGGCAAAGGAAGCCAATGCCAAAGGCTTCCTGATGTTCATCCAGGCCGATTTCGACGAAAGCCGTCTGCCGAACAAGGCTCTGCCGAGGGAATCCGGATTCTGGGGAACGCTCAACGCGATCGAGGCGGGCACCAAACTGCTGGGCAAACCCTTTCTCCTGGTGCACGGCGATGAACATTATTTTGCGGTGAAGCCGCTGCTGAACACCAGAGGCAAGCCAATCCCCGGCGCGACCAAACTTATGAATTGGGGGGAAGGCGAGGTGCATGGCACCCGGATCACCATCGATCCAGATACCACCCACGTCTTCGGCTATTCGTCGATCATGGTTCCGGAGAACGGTGCTTCGAACTGATCAGGCATTGCCCGCTCCCCAGGCGCGGATATCACCGTAGGCGTCGGGGAACTCCACGAGATCGTGGTGAACCAAGCCGCGCACCGGCAACAGCCTATGGCGGTGGCCGCCATCCGCATTGAACTCGTGCAAAAGATATCCGACGGATTTGGCCCCGTATCCCGGTTGCCATGGATCGCTGATCACAAAGGAGGTTGCAGGTGCCCAGATATGCCGTGCGCCCCCAATCGGTGTGTCGCGGTATTGGTGCACATGACCGCAAAGAAAGAGTTGCGGCTGTGCCGCGGCGAGGCAGTCGAGAAGCACCCTCCGCGGCGCAGCGGTCATGAACCGGTTGCTCTCCAATTTCTCGGAATAGCGCTCATCCGCGAGCGGCTTGTGCAGGAAAATGGCGAGTGCACGCCCGTTCAGGGTTTGGGCGGCGCTTTGGACGGCATCTTGCTGCGCCTCGTCGCCAATACCGGTTGAACCAAGGGTCAGCGCATTGAGTCCGATGAGACGCCAGCCGGGAATGTCGATGGACCAAAAATCTGGACCGATGATGCGGCGATACCGATCGAGCCGCTGACCATTCACGGGCTGCCTGCGTGCGACATCGAGATGGTCTCCCACGTCGTGATTGCCGGGAAGCAGATGGCAATCGATACCGATGCTGTCGTGCAGCTCTTTTGCCAACGTCAGATCCGCATCGCTGTCGGCGCCGTCCAACGCAAGGTCACCAGTATTGATGATGAGGTCGGGGCGGCGGTCGCGAAGGTTCTCGCACACAAGGTCGAAATTCGATCTGAAGAATGGCTTTGTCGATGACAGGTGCGTGTCGGAAATCTGGGCGATGCGGACAGGCATGACGGTCTTTCAAGAACATTTCAGTAAGCGAAGAGAGACCGCCCGGCGGCGGCCACTCCTCGTGTCGTATCGCGCTGCCTCAACCCTGGCGCGGGATGAGCTTGCGAACCTCAGTTGCCATGTCGGCAAGGACCTGCTCAGGCGTCGATTTCTGTTCAGCGATGCGGGCAAGGTTATCGACCATCACCTGCGTGACCCGCACCGAGTTCTGGCCGGGGAAGGCGTACCACGGCACCATCAGGGAAACCTGGCGGGTTGCAGCCTGGAACAACGGGTTCTGCTTATAGAAGTCCGCGAGGTAGGATGGATCATCGATGGCGATCTGGTTGCACGGCACATACCCGGTGTTCTTGGTCATCAACGTCGTGCCTTCGGCCGAGGTCGCGAACTTCAGGAAAGTCCAGGC
>JANMFA010000277.1:0-1574 GCA_031377545.1 Hyphomicrobiales bacterium
GGCGTCGAGGTGAAATACGCGATTCACCCTGTCGCCGGCCGCATGCCGGGCCACATGAACGTGCTGCTGGCGGAAGCCAATGTGCCCTATGACGATGTCTTCGAGCTGGAGGACATCAACAGCGAGTTCGGTCAGGCCGACGTCGCCTTCGTCATCGGCGCGAATGATGTCACCAACCCGGCGGCGAAGACTGACAAAACCTCACCCATTTACGGCATGCCCGTTCTGGATGTGGAAAAGGCGGGCACCATTCTTTTCGTGAAGCGCGGCATGGGCGGCGTCGGCTATGCGGGTATCGACAATGAGGTCTTCTACCGCCCCAACACCATGATGCTGCTATCCGACGCAAAAAAAATGGTCGAGGGCATCGTCAAGGCGATGGCGCATTGAGGTGATTGCTTCCTTCTCTCCTTGCGGGAGAAGGTGCCTGCCGGATGGCAGGCGGATGAGGGGTCGCACCGTTCCCAATGCTCAGCACGACCCTTCACCCGACCTGCTTCGCAGGCCACCCTCTCCCGCAAGGAGAGAGGGAGAGTCCGCCTCTTAAACCCGCTCCATCTCCGCCAGATCCCAATATAGCCCCGCCATGATCGCGAGGCCCTCACGCACCACGCTCAGCGGCACATGCTCGTTGGGTGCATGCTGTGAGCATGCCGGATAGGAATGCGGGCACCAGATCGTCGGCAGTTCCAGAATATCCGTGAAGATGTCATTGGGCAGCGATCCTCCGAGATTGGGCAGGATGGCCGGCTTCTCCCCATGCGTCCGCGTGATCGAGTCGACCGCAAACCGCACGTAGGGGTGCTCCGGGTCCAGCCGCGTCGCCATGAACATATCGTCCCGCGACAGGCCGATCTGCACGCGGCTGAAACCGTGTCGATCCAGAAATCGGCGCAAGGTGCCCATCATGTCGGATGTATCGACACCCACCACGAACCGCAGCTGCATCCGCGCCCAGGCCCGTGGCGGAATGGCGTTGACCGGTGCCTCCGGGTTGCCGGCCTTGAAGGCCAGCACCTCCAGATTGCACCAGCCGAAGACCTTTTCCGCCAGGCTCAGGTCGGGCTCGCCCCACCACGGTTCCAGCGGCGGACCGCCCTCGTCCGATGTCACGTCGATATCGGCCAGCACGCGCTTCACACTGTCGGGGATATGTGTTGGCACAAACTCCGGCACGCGGATCTGGCCGGTTGGGCCCACGAGGCAGGCGATGGCATGGGCCAGTTCGATCGCAGGATTGGAGATCAACCCGCCCCAGTTGCCGGAATGGTGACCGCCCTCGCGCGCGTCGATCCACAGATCGAAAATGAAGCCGCCGCGCGCACCCATGAACACCGTCGGGCGTTTGGCTGACAGGCGTGGACCGTCCGAGGCCACGAGCACATCGGCGCGGAGCGCCTCGCGGTGCTGCTGGCACAATTCGCGCAAGCCTGGCGAGCCCATCTCCTCGCCCATCTCGATCAGGTATTTCGCGTTGAAGCCAAGCTTGCTACGCGTCTCCAGAACCGCCTTCAGTGCCGTCATGTTGATGGCGTGCTGGCCCTTGTTGTCGACCACGCCGCGCCCGTACCAGC
>JANMFA010000289.1:0-11425 GCA_031377545.1 Hyphomicrobiales bacterium
TTTCGGCGATATGATGACTGTTTGACCCGTACAGCGTTACCACGTGCAAGGTCAGCCCGGCATTCATCGTGAAGGCCTGGAACCACTCGCGCACCAGTTCGGAATCGAAGGTGCCGATCTTTTGTGTCGGGAACGCGGTGCGAAACACCAGAAACGGGCGACCGGAGATATCGACGGCCACACGTGTCAGCGTCTCGTCCATCGGCATCAAGCAATCGGCATAGCGCGTGATGCCCTTCTTGTCGCCCAGCGCCTCGCGGAAAGCCTGTCCCAGCGCAATGCCGATATCCTCCGCCGTATGATGATCATCGACTTCAAGATCACCCCTGGCCGCGATGGTCATGTCGATCAGCGAATGGCGCGCGAGCAGCGTCAGCATATGGTCGAGAAAGCCGACACCCGTGGCGATCTCGGCCTTGCCAGTGCCATCAAGGTTGATCGCAAGCGAAATCTGCGTCTCCGCTGTGTCGCGTTTCACGGCTGCTGTCCGCATGACCAGACTACTCCTTGCGTTGGCAGGGCTTTCGGCGTTGGCAGCGCTCTAGCAGGCGAGCGGGATTAATCCAACTCCCCCGATCCGATCCAGAACACCTCACCCTCGCTTTCGGCGCTGTCCAGCCAAAGGAAGGGCAGATCGGGATACTCTGCCTCAAGTATCTCGCGATCCTCACCGATTTCGCACAGCAGGCCCCCATCCGCCGTAAGATGAGATGCGGCACCCTTGATGATGCTCCGCACAAGATCGAGACCATCATCCCCGCCCAGATGCGCCATGCCCGGTTCGGCCGCATACTCCGCCGGGAAAGCTTCCACCACCTCGCGTGCCACATAGGGTGGATTGGCGATGATCAGGTCATAGCGCTCGCCTTTGACGGGCTGGAACAGATCACCCTTCAGCACCCGGACACGATCATCGAGGCCATGCTCCGTGACATTCCTGCGGGCGACGACGATTGCATCCACCGACAGCTCCACCGCATCCACCGAGGCAAACGGAAAGCGCATGGCGGCCAGAACTGCCAGACAGCCGGAGCCGGTGCAAAGATCAAGGATGCGTGTCACGTTTTCTGGTGCAGCGATCAGGCTGCCGTCCTCGGAGCCAAACAGCTGATCGGCGAGCTCGCCCGCCAGCATCTCGCCCAGATAGGAGCGCGGCACGATAACCCGCTCATCGACATAAAACGGCACACCCTGGATATAGGCCTTGTGCACCAGATAGGCCGAGGGTTTGCGCGTCGTCACACGCTGGTCGATGATCGCTGCAAGCGCCTTGCGTTCCGCGGGCAGCAATCGCGCATCAAGCCATGGCTCCAGCTGGTCGACCGGCAGGTGCAGCGTCTCAAGGATCAGGAATGCCGCATCATCCAGCGCCGTGGTCACACCATGCCCGTGCACCAGACCGGCTGCGTTGAAACGGCTGACCGCGAAGCGCAGAAAGTCTCGGATCGTCAGCAATTCGCTTGATGCGGGGCGCAGATCGGTTTTGGAAAGTGTCATGGGCATGGGCTTCCCTACACGCCCGGGCACAAGCGCGAAAGGGTCCACCACGATCGGCCGCGACCCTTTGCCTATGGACGCCCGTGGGCAACCGACATAGATCATTCTGATGCATGCGCCGGTCGTCCAGAAGCTGCTCCGGGAATGGCTGGCGCTCTTTGCCATCCTGGCGATGACGCTCGGGCCGCTCGCGCTCGCCACCAGCCGCAGCCTGGCGGCTCAGGACAGGGTGAATGTGGCCGCGGGCATTGCACCGCTTCCGGTCTGCGTGCCCGGCGACAGCATTGACGGTCTGTCCGCCAAAACAGGTGGCGCGCTTTGCGACCATTGCATGCCAGCGTCTGGCCCCGCTCCCGCGTCAGCGGCGTCACGGCCAGCTCCATCCACCTTTGCAGACATTGCCTTTCCCGCTGGCACCGGCCCTTCCGCCCTGCTCTCGCAGCGCAGACTGCCGCCAGCCACGGGGCCACCCGTGAACTGATCGAAGCGACATCCGACGGTTGGTTCGCCAGCCTCCACAAGCGTCTCTCTGATCAGGAATCTCTCATGTCATTCACACGCCGTGCGGCCATCGTTGCCGCCATCAGCACCATTCTTCTCGCGGCATTTGCGCCGCATTCCCGCGCCCACAGCTACAGGATCGGCGATCTTGAGATAAACCACCCCTGGACGCGGGCCACGCCGCCATCGGCCCGTGTTGCAGGCGGCTATCTCGCAATCACCAACAAGGGTTCCGTGCCGGACCGGCTGCTGTCCGCCACATTCAGCGGCTCAGCCAGCACCGAAGTCCATGAGATGGCCCATGAAGGCGGTGTGATGCGCATGCGCGAATTGCCGAAGGGTCTGGAGATCAGGCCGGGTGCAACGGTCGAACTGAAGCCGGGCGGCTTCCATCTCATGTTCATCGGCCTGAAAGCGGGCCTCAGGGAGAAGGAGCAGCTGAAGGGCGTGCTTGTCTTTGAAAAGGCCGGCCGCATCGAGGTCGATTTCGCGGTCGAGGCCATTGGCGCACGCGGTGGCGAGCATGACCATCATGGTCATGCACCCGCAAAGACCCAGTGAGGCACCGGCCATGAGCGCGCTGAAAGTCATCCGCTACGGAGCCTGGGCCGCGATCGCCGCCCTGGGCCTCGTCATCGCCTTCGTGCTGCTTATGCCCCAGCCCAGACCGGATCAGGCGGCGGGCGGGCGGATAGGCGGAGCCTTCCAACTGGCGCAGGCCAAAGGCGGCACACTGGACAGCGCGTCATTGAAGGGCAGGCCCTATGGCCTGTTCTTCGGCTTCACCCAATGCCCGGATATCTGCCCCGGCACGTTGACCGAGATGACCGCGCTGATGGACGAACTCGACAAGGGTCCGATGGCTGCAAAGCTGAAAGGTTTCCGCATCCTGTTCATCACGGTGGATCCGGAGCGCGACACGGCGGACCTGCTGGCGAATTATCTCTCGGCCTTCGATGGCCGTATTGTCGGCCTCGTTCCGACGGTCGAGGCATTGCCCGCCCTCGCCAGACAGTTTGCGGCCTTCTATCAGAAGGTACCGACGACCTCCGGCTACACGATGAACCACACCTCGGCGGTTTACCTGTTCAACGCGGAAGGCGTGTTCAGCGGCACCATCGATATCCAGGAAAGCAAGGCGAGCCAGAAGGCCAAGCTGGAGAGATTGCTGGGGCGATGAGCGCTCAGCAGGAGAGTGCTTCACACCTGCGCAGGTTTGCCAGCGCCTTCTGCTTGCCCGGCAGATCGACATAGCCCACCACCGCCTCACGGCCTGCGACGAAGGATGGTGTGGCTGCGAGGCCAAGGTTCTCGCCAAGCCGCGATGCCAGCACGAGCGCATCGGTGACCCTGTCGCTGTCAGCATCGGCGATAAGCTTATCGCGGTTGGCACCGAGTTCAAGCGATGCAGCCACGGCGCGGCCTGCATCAACCCGTCCCCGCAGTTTGAACAGCGCCAGATGCAGCGCGAGATAGCCGCCCTGGGTCTTCTGCATGGAATGGGCAAGTGCCACGCGCGAGGCCTCGATCGAGGCCTCGCCGAGAATGGCGTAGTTGACCAGCACATAGCGCAGGTTACGATCCGCCGCGAGCAGAGGCTGGATCTCCGCTGCCGAGCGTTTGCAGTACCCGCAGTTGTAGTCGAAAAACTCGATCATCGTGGCATCACCACGCGGATTTCCCAGGGTGATGCGGCCTGGAAGGCTCATGATCTCGCTGGCCAGCTCCGTTGGCAAGCGCAGGACGCGGGCGGAGGCATCCCACGAACCCAGTCCCACCATCAAGGCTGAACCGCCGATGGCCATGGCCATCCGGCGGGTCAGCCTGATCTGTGTGGGTGCCGACATCACGCCGCCTTCTTCGCGCTGAGAAGGCCCTTCGACACCATCAGCTCGGCGATCTGGATGGCGTTGAGTGCTGCACCCTTGCGCAGGTTGTCGGAGACGCACCAGAAGGCCAGACCGTTTTCGACCGTGATGTCCTCGCGGATGCGCGAGATATAGGTGTCATCTTCGCCCGCCGCCTCATGCGGCGTCATGTAGCCACCGTTCTCGCGCTTGTCGATGACCTGGATGCCCGGCGCCGAGCGCAGCACCGAGGTCGCTTCCTCGACAGAAACCGGCTTCCCGCACTCGATGTTGACGGATTCCGAATGCCCCACGAACACCGGCACGCGCACGCAGGTTGCGGTCAGCTTGATCTTCGGATCGAGGATCTTCTTTGTCTCCGCCATCATCTTCCACTCTTCCTTGGTGTAGCCGTCCTCCATGAAGACATCGATGTGGGGAATGACGTTGAAGGCAATGCGCTTGGTGAACTTGCGTGTTTCCGGCTGCTTCACCGAGAAGATCGCATGGGTCTGGTTCATCAGTTCGTCCACACCTTCCTTGCCAGCGCCCGAAACCGACTGATAGGTCGAGACGACGACGCGCTTGATATCAAAGCGGTCATGCAGCGGCTTGAGCGCCACCACGAGCTG
The DNA here is from genome assembly GCA_031377545.1 of Hyphomicrobiales bacterium. GTDB lineage: Bacteria > Pseudomonadota > Alphaproteobacteria > Rhizobiales > Beijerinckiaceae > JADCCX01. The sequence continues at coordinate 4,478 of JANMFA010000289.1, forward strand.
CGCGGTCGAGCAATTGGGATTGGCGATGATGTTCTTCTTCGAGAAGCCATGGATGGCCTCGGGGTTCACCTCCGGCACGATCAGCGGCACATCCGAATCGTAGCGCCAGGCCGAGGAGTTATCGATCACGACGCAGCCCTGCTGGCCGATCTTGGGAGACCAGAGCTTTGACACATCGCCACCCGCCGACATCAGGCAGATGTCAGTGCCGCGGAAGTCATAATGCTCCAGCGCCTTCACCTTCAGCGTCTTGTCGCCGAAGGAAACCTCCTGCCCGATGGAGCGCTGCGAGGCCAGCGCCACCACTTCGCTCACCGGAAAGGCGCGCTCGGCGAGAATGTTGAGCATTTCACGGCCCACGTTGCCCGTGGCACCTGCGATTGCGACCTTGAAACCCATGATCACTGTCCTGACTGTCGTATGAAGAGCGAGGCTCTCGTTGATCTCCCCCGGGGAACCTGATCCGCCGCGCCTGAAGCTGCCGGATCCTGACCTGTCCCCCGCCGGGGGAGTTCCCGAGATCGAGGCAGACGTCAGCCTTTCGTCACGCTTTTCAGCGTGCCGGTGGTTTTGGTCGTTGTTTTCAAAGCGACAAAACGCATGGGTGAGGTCCGCGGACCGGCGGGAGGCCGATTGCTGGTCTGCAAAAGCAATGAAACGGGCGCTTTGTCAATGGGATGATCAACTTCCAGCAAGGCCGACAGAAGGCTTCTGCTTCAATATCCAGTCGCCAGACCGGTATTTTCTGCTAATGGACGAACCATGAGCGCCTTCACCCTGAGCGATCTGGAATCACTCGTGCGCACGCGCGCCACCGCGTCGCCGGAGGAATCCTACACGTCTCGCCTCCTCAAGGATGGCATCGAGCGCGCCGCCAAAAAACTCGGCGAGGAAGCGGTGGAGGCTGTCATCGCCGCCATCGCCAACAAGCCGGATGAGCTGAGGAAGGAAGCGGCGGACGTGTTGTTTCACCTGCTCGTGGTGCTGCACGGGATGAAGATTCCACTCGCCGACGTCATGGATGAATTACAGCGTCGGACCCAGCAGGGCGGCCTGGCCGAAAAGGCCTCCCGCAAGGCTCTGTGACACGATGGATCAGAAATTCACCGACCAACTCCTTGAGCAGCCCAATCCCTACCGCGTGTTCACCCGCAACGAGTGGTCGCACCTGCGCGCCGATACGCCGCTGACCCTGACCGTCGATGATCTGGTCCGGCTGCAATCCGTCAATGATCCGATTTCCGTCGAAGAGGTTGTGGCGATCTATCTGCCGCTGTCGCGGCTGCTGTCGCTCTATGTCGCAGCGACGCAGGGCCTGTTCAAGGCGACGCAGCGCTTTCTGATGGCCGAGGATGGAAAGGCCCCTTATGTCATCGGCATCGCGGGTTCGGTGGCGGTGGGGAAATCCACCACCGCGCGCGTGCTGAAGGCGTTGCTGTCGCGCTGGCCCAACACGCCCAAGGTGGAGCTGGTCACAACGGATGGCTTCCTGCTGCCCAACGCCGAATTGCAGCGCCTGGGCCTGATGGACCGCAAGGGCTTTCCGGAAAGCTATGATGCTTCGGCCATCGTGCGGTTTCTCTCCGCCGTAAAGGCCGGCGAGCGCAACGTGCAGGCACCAACCTATTCTCACCTCACCTACGACGTCCGGCCGGGCGAAAGCGTCACCGTGGACAGGCCGGACATCCTGATTTTCGAAGGCCTGAACGTCCTGCAGCCTGGCCGCCTGGCCAAGGATGGCCGCGCCATCGCCTTCGTCTCGGACTTTTTCGACTTCTCGATCTATCTCGATGCAGCCGAGGAAAACCTGCGGCAATGGTACATCGAGCGCTTCATGCGCCTGCGGTTGACTGCGTTCCAGGACCCGCGGTCGTTCTTCCAGCGCTACACCACTCTCTCGGAAGATGCCGCCAGGGCGATTGCCATCGGTCTTTGGGAGAAGATCAATCTTCCCAACCTCCGGGAGAATATTCTCCCCACGCGTCCGCGCGCGAGCCTTGTGTTGCGCAAGGGGACCAGTCACATGATCGAAGACGTGGCCCTTCGGAAGCTTTGATCCATGCGCAAGCCCGTCCTGTTATCCACCTGTGGTCTGGCACTGGCCCTCGCGGCTTTTCCCGCTTCGGCCAAACCTGTCCCTACGACCTGCGGCGCAACGGATCTGCTCAAAGCCATGGCAGTCAACGAACCCGAGACCTATCGGAAGATCGTGGCGGCGGGCAAAACCATCCTCAACGGCGATGGCATGCTCTGGAAGATCGAGAAGGCAGGGCTCCAGCCGTCCTATCTCTTTGGCACGATGCATTCGACCGACCCGCGTCTTGACCGGCAAGTCAGGCGTATTCAGCCGCTGATTGCCAGGAGCCGCTCGGTTGCGGTCGAGATCAGCGAACTCGTGACGCCCGGCCTCAAGGACAAGGCCGCGCAGGAGATCGCGATGGCCGGTGTTGCCCGCAGCGGAAACGCGCTGGAAGGCCTCTCGCCCCGTTCCAACCGGACACTGGTCGAGGTGGCACTGCAATCACGCGGCATCTCAGCCGAGCGCGCCGAAAGACTGGAATCCTGGTTCCTCATCGTCGTGCTCTCCTCGCCGCAATGCGAGCGGGAAAGACGCGCGCTGGGGCTGATCTCCGTCGACGAGAAAATCGGCGTGGCGGGAGCCAGAACTGGCAAGAGCCCTGTCGGCCTGGAAAAGCTGGAAGACCAGATCGCGGTGTTGCGCAAGATTGGCGGCTTTAACCCATCCATGGCCCTGATCGAGACCGCTCGCAGCGCCAAACAGATCGCCGATATGCGCGAAACGATGACGCAGGCCTATCTCGGCGACCGGCTGGGAGAACTCACGGCGCTGTCCCGCTTGAGTGAAATCCTGCGCGGGCAGGGCGTCAACGAAACCTCGGGCTTCACCCGTTCCCTGCTTGATGACCGCAACCTCGTGATGCGCGATCAGTCGAAGCCACTGATCGACAGGGGGGGTGCGTTCATCGCTGTCGGAGCGCTGCATCTGCCGGGTGAGGTGGGATTGGTGAACCTTTACCGCCAGGCGGGCTACCGCGTCACCGTCGTCAAATAGGCCGCTTGATCAATTCGTGGACTGGCGAGATTTTTTCCGCAGTGCCGAAAAATCTTGGTTTCGCCGCATTCCGGCCCAGCCATGGCCCCAGTGGGAATCGATCTTATGGACGTTGCCTCATGGCTCTGGTGACGGGGTTTCCGGACTTCGTCAGCCCCCCAGCCCCCCGGGGATCCTGGTCACCAGAGCCATACCGAACCACTATGGTTCGGGACTTGGGCGGTTAGCTGGAAACAGCTGACCGCCCTTTCTTTTTGTCGGGATACGGCAAAGCTCACCAGCCCTGCACGGCCCGAAGAACGGCCTCCGGCGTGGCAGGAGCATGCAACCGAGCGCCTGCACCCCCTTCCGCCGCGTCACAGGCATCCGCCAGTGCACAGAACACCGCAATTGCGAGCATAACCGGCGGTTCTCCCACCGCCTTCGAGGCATAGATGGTGTCACGCGTGTTCAGCCCATCCCAGAGCGCCACACGGAAATCCTCGGGAACATCCGAAGCGACCGGAATCTTGTAGGTCGAGGGTGCATGCGTCCGCAGCCGCCCATCGCTGTCATAGACAAGCTCTTCCGTCGTCAGCCAGCCCATGCCCTGAACAAAACCACCCTCGATCTGGCCGATATCGATGGCCGGGTTCAGCGACCGCCCGACATCATGCAGGATATCAACACGCATGACGCGATTCTCGCCTGTCATCACGTCAATCTCCACCTCGGCGCAGCAGGCCCCATAGGCGAAATAGTAGAAGGGATTGCCCGTCGCCTTTGCCCGGTCCCAGGTGATGTCGGGTGTGCGGTAGAATCCAGCCGACGACAGAGAGATGCGGGCCAGCACGGCCTTCTTCGTCAGTTCGCCGAAGGGCAGGCTGAAATCGCCCACGAAGACCATGCCGTTGCGGAAGCGCACGCGCGCCGGATCGACACCATAGATCTCGGCCGCAAAAGCGGTCAGCCGCTCCTTGATGACACGGGACGCATTGCGCGCGGCCATGCCGTTGAGGTCAGATCCGGCAGAAGCAGCGGTGGGCGCGGTGTTGGGCACCTTGTCGGTGCGGGTCGAGGTGATTTTCACCTTCTCGATGCCTACACCAAACTCCTCGGCCACGACCTGCGCCACCTTGAGGAACAGGCCCTGCCCCATTTCCGTGCCGCCATGGTTGAGCATGATGGAGCCGTCCTGATAGACGTGCACCAGCGCGCCCGCCTGATTGAGGTGGCTGAGCGTGAAGGAGATACCGAACTTGACTGGAGTCAGCGCCAGCCCGCGCTTCAGGATGGGGTTCGCCGCATTGAACGCCGCGATCTGTTTGCGGCGATTCCGGTACTCCGATGTCTGCTCCAGGGTTTCGACCAGCGGCAGGATGATGTTGTCGCCCACGGTCTGGCCGTAAGGCGTAACGTCCTTGCCCGACGCATAGAAATTCGCCTTGCGGACATCGAGCGGATCCTTCCCCGTAGCCCAGGCGATCCGGTCGATCACCCGCTCTATGCCCAGCATGCCCTGCGGACCTCCAAAGCCGCGAAAGGCGGTGTTGGATACGGTGTTGGTTTTCAAACGTCGCGAGCGGATGTCGAGTGCGGGCAGCCAGTAGCTGTTGTCCGCATGGAACATGGTGCGATCAACCACGCCGGATGTTAGGTCCAGCGAACAACCCGCACGGGCATTGTAGGTTGTATCGATACCTTCAATCCTCCCGGCCTCGTCAAACCCGACCGCATAATCCATCCTGAAATCATGGCGCTTGCCCGTGACCGCCATGTCGTCGTCACGGTCAAGCCGGAGTTTGCAGGGACGCCCGGTCTTGCGTGCGGCCAACGCCGCAATCGCTGCCCATTGCGTGGCCTGGCTTTCCTTGCCTCCAAACCCACCACCCATGCGCCGCACCTCCGCCACCACAGCATGATCCGGCAGGCCAAGCACCCGGGCGACAACATGCTGGATCTCGGTGGGATGCTGTGTCGACGAGATGACATGCATGTCTTGGCCTTCGCCGGGCGTGGCCAGCGCGATCTGCCCCTCGAGGTAGAAATGTTCCTGCCCACCGATTTGGAACGTGCCGGAGAGCTGCAGGGTCGCCGCCGCGATGGCCTTGCCGGCATCGCCGCGCGTGAAGGCATAATCCGGCTGCACCGTGCTGTTGGCGGCAATGGCGTCTTCGACTGTGACCAGCGGCTTCACAGCAGCAACCTCAATCTTCGCAAGCCGCGCGGCCCTGCGGGCAGCATCACGCGTTTCGGCTATCACCGCGAAGAGTGGCTGCTGGTGAAACAGGATCTCGCTGTCTGCGAATGCCGGCTCATCCCGGGCCACGGGCGAGATATCGTTCCGGCCCGGCACATCCTTTGCGGTAATCACGGCGACAACACCGGGATACGCTCCCACCGCTGACAGGTCCATCGAAAGCAATTTGCCCGCCGCCTTGGGCGAGCCGCCGATGGCGAGATGCAGGCAGCCCGCAGGCTCCGGCAGATCATCGATGTAGGGTGCTGCACCCTGCACCTGCAGCGCGGACGAATCATGCGGGATCGGTTTGCGCACGACAGACAGCGCATGTTCGGGCTTGTCGTAGTCAGCGACCGGTGGCTCGACGCCGAAGCTTTCAAGACGCATGAGCCGCCTCCATCGCCTGCGGCGCACGGATACGGGTGTTCCCACCGCCGCCGATCTCGATCAACGCCTTGGTGAGCAATGCCTTGGCTATTTCTCCACGATACCGCGCGGAGGCCCGCATGTCGTCGATGGGCTGGTAATCCTCGGCCAGCGCCGCGACAGCCCTGGCCCAAGTCGCACGGTCAGTGAGCGATGCGCCAGTGAGCGATGCTTCCGTCAGAGGCGCCCGCTTCGGCGTAGCTGCCATGCCACCAAAGGCGATGCGGGCGGTGGTGACCTTGCCGCGCTCGACCGTCAGCTTGAAGGCACCCATCACGGCGGAGATGTCCTCATCGAAGCGCTTGGATATCTTCAGGCAGCGAAAATGCTCGTTGGGTTTCAGCTTCGGGATAGAGAGGGCAGAAACAATCTCACCAGGCTGACGATCCTGCTTGCCATACGCCAAGAAGAAGCTTTCGAGCGGTATGCTGCGCGATGCCTCAAACGCCGCCAGTGTCACATCAGCCCGCAGCGCAATGAATGCCGGAGCCCAATCGCCGATCGGCGAACCATTGGCGATGTTGCCGCCGACCGTGCCCTGCGCCCGCACCTGCTTCGAGCCGAAGCGCCGACCCAATTCGCCAAGGTCTGGCGAAATGGCGGAGAGATGCGGCAGCACTGCCTCGTGCGTGGCCCCTGCGCCGATAATGAGGCGATCGCCTGTCTCAATGATCTTGCCGAAATCCTCGACATTGCCGAGGAAAATGACCTTCGTCACTGGCCGGAACTGCTTGGTGATCCAAAGGCCGACATCGGTCGCACCCGCGACGATGATGGCGTCCGGATGTTCGGCATAGAGCGCTGCCATCGTCTCGAATGACCGTGGCGCCGCGAAGAAGCCATCGCCAGAGCTCACTATCGCGTCGCCATCAGACTTCAACCGCGCCAGCACTTCTGCCCGATCAGGATCGCTGAACGCCGGGTCGGGCACAAGCGAGCCGAGCCCCGCCATGGCCGCATCCACAATCGGCCGATACCCTGTGCAACGGCACAGATTCCCCGCAAGCTGATCATTGATCCTGTCTCGAGTCACTGGTCCCGCCTCCTTGCCCAGCGCAAAAAGCGACATTACGATGCCCGGCGTGCAGAACCCGCATTGCGAACCGTGGTGCTCGACCATCGCCTGCTGGACCGGATGCAACTTCTGTCCTTGGGCCAGATCCTCGACTGTCAGCACCTCCGCACCATCCGCCATGCCCAGAAAGGTGATGCAGGCGTTGACCGGGCG
>JANMFA010000595.1:0-1985 GCA_031377545.1 Hyphomicrobiales bacterium
GGAGATTGCCCTTCTCCATGTCGCCGTCGCAGGTCTCGAGATAGCGCAGAATCGTCCTGAGCTTTGTGACGTAAGCCTTTGCTTCTTCTGACGATCTCATGTCGGGCTTGGAGACGATCTCCATCAGTGCAACGCCGGAGCGGTTGAGATCGACGAAGGACGAGCGAGGGTCCTGATCATGGATCGACTTGCCAGCATCCTGCTCCAGATGCAGCCGCTCGATGCGCACGATGATCGGCTCGGGATAGCCCGGCACATCGACGATGACCTCGCCCTCACCCACGATAGGGTGTGCGAACTGGCTGATCTGGTAGCCCTGCGGCAGATCAGGATAGAAGTAGTTCTTCCGGTCGAACACCGAACGATTGTTGATCTGCGCCTTCAGGCCAAGGCCGGTGCGGATGGCCTGTCGCACGCATTCCTCGTTGATCACGGGCAGCATGCCGGGCATCGCGGCATCCACGAGGCTGACATTGGAATTGGGCTCGGAGCCAAAGCGCGTGGATGCGCCCGAGAACAGCTTGGCCTCGGTGTTGACCTGCGCATGGATCTCAAGGCCGATCACGACCTCCCAGTCCGCGGTGGCACCCTTGATCAGCTTCTTGACATTCACGGGAGCATTCATGGCTTCAGTTTCCCAAAATCCTGTTCAACAACGGCTTATTCGCCGCGCGCCGTCCGGCGAATAAAACGCGAGGCCCAAAGGCAGCCAAGACCTCCGGCGGCGAACATCGCCGCCGCAACCAGGATGGTCCCGATCTGCAGCCCGTCATTGGGCGCAATCCACTGCTTGAGCACCAGCACAACGAGTAGCCCGGCAACAACGCCACACAAGCCTGCCAGAACCTGGAAACAGGCGATGCCGATGGCGGGTGCGATCACCATCACCACCACCGCTTGGGATGGAAATGACCTGCCGCGTCCTCGATGACCTGCCCCGTGGCAAACAGCGTTTCCTCGTCGAACGGACGACCGATCAGCTGCAGTCCGAGCGGCAGGCCGTTGGCATCAAGTCCCGCAGGCACTGCGATGCCCGGAAGGCCTGCCATGTTCACGGTCACGGTGAAGATGTCGTTGAGGTACATCTCGATGGGCGACGCCACCGACATCGCGCCGACGCCGAAAGCTGCCGATGGCGTGGCTGGCGTCAGGATAGCATCGACGCCAGCCGCATAGGCGTCCTCGAAATCCTTCTTGATCAGCGTGCGTACCTGTTGCGCGCGCACATAGTATGCATCGTAGTAACCGGCTGACAGCACATAAGTGCCGATCATGATGCGGCGCTTCACTTCCTTGCCGAAGCCTGCCGCCCTGGTGTTCTCGTAAAGCTCGACAATGTCCTTGCCAGGCTTGCGCAGGCCGTAGCGGACGCCGTCGTAGCGCGCGAGGTTGGACGAGGCTTCTGCTGGCGCCACGATGTAGTAGGCGGGCAACGCATACTTCGTATGCGGCAGCGAGATATCGACAATGGTGGCACCTGCCGCCTTGAGCCATTCCGCGCCCTGTTTCCACAAGCGCTCGATCTCAGGCGGCATGCCATCCATGCGATATTCCCGCGGGATGCCGATGGTCAGTCCCTTCACACCGCGATTCACGGCGGCCTCGAAATCTGGAACCGCAAGATCCACCGACGTCGTGTCTTTGGGGTCGTGCCCGGACATCGACTTCAGCATGATGGCGCTGTCGCGCACGGTCTTGGCGATCGGGCCTGCCTGATCCAGTGAGGATGCGAAGGCGACGACGCCCCAGCGCGACACCCGGCCATAGGTTGGCTTGATGCCAACCGTGCCAGTGAAAGCTGCGGGCTGGCGGATCGAGCCACCGGTATCTGTTGCTGTCGCGGCAAGGCAGAGGTCAGCAGCGACCGATGCAGCCGAACCGCCGGAAGAGCCGCCAGCGACAAGGTGCTTGTTGTCGCCGCTGGCCCGCCACGGATTGATGGGTGTTCCGAAGGCTGAGGTTTCGTTGGACGAGCCCATCGCGAA
>JANMFA010000299.1:0-5308 GCA_031377545.1 Hyphomicrobiales bacterium
GGGAGCTTTTCGAGAAGGAATGGCCGACATCGGCGGCGCTCTATCTGCCGAATGGCCAGCCTCCCGCTCCCGGATCATTGTTTCGCAACGTCACCCTGGCGGATACCTACGAGCGTATCCTGATCGAAGCGGAGAGCGCAGGCGGCGATCGCATCCGTCAGATCGAGAAGGCCCGCATGGTCTGGTCGCAGGGGTTTGTGGCGCAGGCCATCGACCGCTTCTGCCGCAGCCAGGAGCTCATGGATTCGTCGGGTGGCCGCAACAAGGGTGTGCTGACCGGGGACGACATGGCTGCGTGGCGCGCCACCGAGGAAGAGCCGGTCGGCTATGACTACGGCCGCTACCGCGTGCTGAAGCCCGGCGGCTGGTGCCAGGGCATCGCCACACTGCAGCAGCTGGCCCTGCTCAAGGGCTTCGATCTGGACGGCATGGACGTGCGCGGCCCGGATTTCGTACATCTCGTGGTGGAAGCCGCGAAGCTTGCCTTCGCGGATCGCGACACATTCCTGGGCGATCCCGATTTCGTCGATGTCCCGCTCGACGTCATGCTGTCGGATGCCTACAACGACCAGCGCCGCAAGCTGATCACGCAGACCGCCAGCATGGATCAGCGTCCCGGCGTGATTCCTGGCCGCGGCAAGGCCATCACCGTCACAGTTTCGGATGGCAAGCGGGAAGCTGTAGGTGCCATGGGCGTTGGCGAACCGACGGTGGGCGAGATCGTGGGTGCCGATGGCGTCATGCGCGGCGACACCGTGCATTACGACGTCATCGACCGGCACGGCAACATGATAGCCGCCACACCGTCCGGTGGTTGGCTGCAGAGCTCTCCCATCATTCCCGAACTTGGCTTCTGCCTTGGCTCCCGCGCGCAGATGTTCGTGCTCGATCCCGAACACCCGTCAGCACTGGGCGAAGGCCGCCGCCCGCGCACCACGCTGTCGCCCACCATGGCGCTGCGTGACGGCAAGCCGTATCTCGCCTGGGGTTCGCCCGGCGGCGACCAGCAGGACCAGTGGATCCCGCAGATGTTCCTGCGCCATGTCCATGCCAACATGAACCTGCAGGAGGCGATTGACGCGCCTGCGTTCCATACCGAGCATTTCCCGCAGAGCTTCTGGCCGCGCAAGGCACGCCCCGGCGTGGTGGTGGTCGAGAACCGCTTCCCGGCGCAGACGGTCGACGAGTTGAAGCGTCGCGGCCACAAGGTCGAGGTTGGCGGCGACTGGAGCGAAGGCCGCCTCGTGGCTGCCGCGAAAGACGGCCCGATGCTGAAAGCCGCGGCCAATCCGCGCGGCATGCAGGGCTATGCGGTGGGGAGATAGAGCATGACCTGGTCCATCGTCGCGAAAGATCCCGCCACCGGCCATCTCGGCATCGCCGTGACCACCTGCGCCTTCGCAGTAGGCGCGCGCGTACCCTTTATCGCGACCAACGTGGGGGCTATTGCTACCCAGGCGTTCGTCAATCCGTTCTACGGTTCACGCGGGCTGGAACTGTTGAAAGCGGGCGCAAGTGCTGCCGATGTCGTCAGGATCGTGACGGCTGGCGACGACGGTCGCTCGGACCGGCAGCTGCATGTCATGGACCTCCAGGGACGTTTCGCGACCTACACCGGCGACACCTGCGTTCCATGGGCAGGGCATCTGGTGCGTGAGCATTTTTCCGTCGCCGGCAACATGCTGGCCGGTCCGCGCGTCATTGAGGAAACCGCACGTGTCTTCGCCGCCACCAGCGCCATGCCCTTTGCACGCCGCTTCATCGCCGCATTGAACGCCGGGCAGGCCGCTGGTGGTGACAAGCGCGGCAAACAATCAGCCGCCATCCTGATCCATGACGAGGAAGAGTATCCGCTGATTGACATCCGGGTGGATGACCATGCCGATCCGCTGGCCGAACTCACCCGTCTCGAAGCGGTCAGCCGCCAGCGCTACATCCACTATCGCACCTGCATGCCAACGCGCGCCAATCCATCCGGCGTGCTGGGCCGCGACGAGATCGAACGCAAGATCGCCGAATCCATGGCGCGCACGAAAGACGGATCGGCATGAAACGTGCCTTGAAGAGACTGAACGGGAGAGCCACAATGACTTCGATTTTCAAGGCCGCAGCAACTGCGCTGATGCTGACTGCCGGTACCATCGCGGCTTCGGCCCAATCCACCTTGCGCATCGGCCTCGCCGAGGATCCCGATGCGCTCGATCCCACGACTGCGCGGACCTATGTCGGCCGGATCGTGTTCGCGTCGATCTGCGACAAGCTGTTCGACATCGATGACAAGCTGAACGTCGTGCCCCAGCTCGCGCTGTCGCACGAGACCTCCGCAGACGGCAAGGCAGTCACGATCAAGCTGCGCCCGGGCGTGAAATTCCATGACGGCGAGGCAATGGATGCCGAAGCGGCGAAGTACTCCATCGAACGCCACATGACCATGCAGGGCTCCTTCCGCCGACCAGAGCTTTCGGCCGTGGACAAGGTCGTTGTCGTGGATCCCCTGACCATCAGGCTGGAGCTGAAGTCGCCCTTCGCGCCGCTGATCGCGCAGCTCACGGACCGCTCCGGCATGATGGTTTCGCCCAAGGCCGCGAAGGAAGCGGGCGACAAGTTCGGCCTCAAGCCGGTGTGCGCGGGACCCTACCAGTTTATCGAGCGGGTGCAGCAGGACCGCATCATCGTGCAGAAATTCGCGGATTACTGGGACAAGGCCAATGTCCACATAGACCGCATCACCTATCTCCCGGTGGTTGATTCGACGGTTCGCCTCGCCAACCTTCGTGCCGGCCAGCTTGACCTGATCGAGCGGGCACTGGCCACCGACATCAAGGATATCCGCGCCAACAACCGGTTGAAGCTCGTGACAGCCCCCGAACTTGGCTATCAGGGCATGACGATCAACGTGGGCAAGGGGGAAGCGTCGAAGGTTTTCGCGGACAAGCGTATCCGCCAGGCGCTTGCGGCCTCCATCGACCGCGCGGCCATCAATTCGGTGGTGTTCAACGGCGAGTTCACGCCGGGCAACCAGTGGGTGGGGCCGACCAATCCTTACTTCCAGCAGAAATTCCCGGTGCCCGGTCGCGATGTCGCCAAGGCGAAGAGACTGATTGCAGAGGCGGGTGTGGCGACACCGATCCCGATTGATTTCATGGTGCCCAACAACCCCGAAACGCGGCAGGTGGCGGAAGTCATCCAGGCCATGGCAGCGGATGCAGGCTTCCAGATGAAGATTCGCGTCACGGAATTCGCCACATCCCTGACCGAGGCCGAAGCCGGGCGCTATCAGGCCTACATGCTGGCGTGGTCGGGCCGTACCGACCCGGACGGCAACATCTTCACCTTCGCCAAGACAGGGCAGCCCAACAACTACGGTGGCTACAGCGATGCTGAAGTGGATGCCTTGCTGGATGAGGCGCGGACCAAGCCCACCGTTGCGGAACGCAAGGCGGTCTATGAAAAGGCGGCCGCCAAACTGGTTGATGAAGGCGGGGTGATCTATCTCTATCACCGGCTTAACATCATTGCCCACAGCACCCGATTGTCAGGCTACAGCCAGATTCCGGACGGGCTGGTGCGTGTGAAAGGCCTGAAGCTCAATTGAGCGAACATACGGGCATGAGCGTTGTGCGTCCTTCGAGGCTCGCCTTTGGCTCGCACCTCAGGATCAGGGAGGTTGTGCAGGGCAAGGCACTCCTCATCCTGAGGTGCGGAGCGAAGCGAAGCCTCGAAGGACGCACAACGTTCATTCCCTCGATCAAAGCCGAGACTTGACCATATGCTCTCCCTTCTCGGCAAACGCCTACTGCAGCTGATTCCGACCGTCTTCTTCGTGTCGGTGATCATCTTCCTGTTGCAGCAGCTCCTGCCAGGCGATCCCGCGACCGTCATGGCGGGGGAGGAAAGTGACCCGGAGGTCATCGCGCAGATCCGGAAGCAGTACCGGCTCGATCAGCCGCTGCCGATGCAATACATCTACTGGATCGGCGGCGTGCTGACGGGCAATCTCGGCGAATCCATGCGCCTCAAGGCCAGTGTCGCTGATCTGGTGATCCAGAAGTTTCCCGTGACGCTGCAGCTTGCCTTCATGGCGATCATCATCGCGCTCGCCATCGGGATCACCGCGGGTGTGATATCGGCCGTGAAGCGGGACACCGGCTGGGACTATGCCGTCAATGCGATCTCGCTCTGGGGCATCTCGACGCCCAATTTCTGGCTTGGCATCATGATGATCCTGCTGTTTTCCGTGCAACTCGGATGGCTGCCTGCATCCGGTTATGTCAGCCCGTTCGAGGATTTCTGGGCTTCCATGAAAGCCACGATCATGCCTGCCTTCGTGCTGGGCAATTCCATCGCCGGAATCCTGATGCGCCACACCCGCGCTTCCATGCTGGAGGCGCTGGAAAGTGATTACGTGCGGACGGCCCGCGCCAAAGGCCAGACTGAAATCCTCATCATCCTGAAGCACGTGATGCGCAACGCGCTGACGCCGGTGATCACGCTGGGTGCGCTGGAGTTCGGCACGCTGCTATCCGGTGCGGTGCTGACCGAGCAGATCTTCACCATCCCGGGATTTGGCAAACTGATCGTCGATGCGGTTTTCAACCGTGACTACGCCGTGGTGCAGGGCGTGGTGCTGGTCACCGCCACCACATACATCCTGCTCAACCTGCTGGCGGATATCGGCTATATCCTCGTCAATCCCCGGCTGCGGAGCTGAATAATGTCCGCTGCAACCCTCGCACCATCCGCGCAATCCGCCGTCGAGAGCCCCGCCCGCCGCGCCTGGGCGAAGCTCCGCAACCGCAGGGGTGCCATGGTGGCGCTGGTGGTCCTGTTGATCCTTGCGTTTCTGGCTGTCTTCGCACCACTGATCGCGCCACATGACCCCATCAAGCAGGGCTGGGCAACAGTGCGCAAACCGCCATCGGCGCTGTTCTGGTTCGGCACGGACGAGGTCGGGCGCGATCTGCTCACCCGCATCATCCATGGCGCGCGGGCCTCGCTGGCGGCGGGCATCATATCGGTCGGCATCGCCATTGTTCTGGGGGTGCCGCTGGGCCTCATCGCCGGCTATGGTCCGGGCTGGCTCGACATGGTGATCTCGCGCATCACCGACGCGATGCTGGCCTGCCCGTTCCTCATCCTGGCGATTGCGCTGGCGGCGTTCCTCGGCCCCAATCTCGGCAATGCGATGATCGCCATTGGCGTGACGGCGACGCCGATTTTCGTGCGGCTCACCAGAGGACAGGTGCTGGCGCTGAAAGTGGAGGATTATGTCGAGAGCGCGCGCGCCATCGGCAATCCGCGCTGGCGC
>JANMFA010000355.1:0-1709 GCA_031377545.1 Hyphomicrobiales bacterium
CACCGACATGCTGGAGCCCATTCTGGAGGAGGGTGCGAAGGTTTGCGAGGAGACGTTCGCGCCGCTCAACCTCAGCGGCGATAAGGAGGGTTGCACGCGCCACCTTGATGGCAGCGTGACAACGCCAAAAGGCTTCAAGGCGGCCTATGATGCCTATCGTGCCGGTGGCTGGATGGGACTGGCGATCCCGGAAGCCTACGGTGGTCAGGGCCTGCCCTACACGCTGAGCGCGGTCATGAACGAATTTGCCTCGGCTTCCAACATGGCGCTGGCGATGTACCCCGGTCTCACCATGGGTGCCATGGCGGCGCTGCTGGTGCACGGCTCCGAGGAGCAAAAGCAGACCTACATTCCGCGCATGGTCGCCGGCGACTGGACCGGCACCATGAACCTGACCGAGCCGCATTGCGGTACCGATCTGGGTCTGCTCAAGACCAAGGCCGTGCCCAACGGTGACGGTTCCTATGCCATTTCGGGCACCAAGATCTTCATTTCCGCCGGCGAGCACGACATGGCGGACAACATCATCCACCTCGTCATCGCCCGCATTGAGGGCGCGCCCATGGGCACCAAGGGCATCAGCCTCTTCGTGGTGCCGAAGTTCATCCTGAATGCTGACGGCACGCCGGGCGCGCGCAACGGCGTGACCTGCGGCTCCATCGAGCACAAGATGGGAATCCATGGCAATTCGACCTGCGTGATGAACTACGACGGTGCCAAGGGCTGGCTCGTTGGAGCCGAGAACAAGGGCCTCAACGCCATGTTCGTGATGATGAACGAGGCACGTCTCGGCGTTGCGATCCAGGGCCTCGCCCAGTCCGATGTCGCCTACCAGAACGCCGTCGTTTACGCCAAGGACCGCATCCAGGGCCGCTCGCTCTCTGGCGTAAAAGCCCCGGATAAGGCGGCAGACCCGATCATCGTCCACCCCGATGTGCGCCGAAATCTCATGACGATGCGCGCCTTCAACGAGGCGGCGCGTGCATTCGTCCTGTGGAACGCCATCAAATCCGATGTCGCGCACCGCTCGGAAGACGCGAAAGCCAAGCAGGAAGCCGACGATTGCCTCGGCCTCATGACGCCGATCCTCAAGGGCGTGCTCACCGATGTCGGCTTCGACAACGCGGTCAAGGCGCAGCAGATGTATGGCGGTCATGGCTATGTCGAGGAATGGGGCATGTCCCAGTTCGTCCGCGATGCCCGCATCGCCATGATCTACGAAGGCGCAAACGGCATTCAGGCGCTCGATCTCGTGGGCCGCAAACTCGGCAAGGATGGCGGACGCGCCGTGATGGCCTTCTTCAACGAGGTTGGCGGGTTCATCAAGGAAAACGAGGCGGATGAGACATTGAAGCCGCTGCTCTTACCATTGCAGGTGTCGCTCGGTCATCTCCAGCAGGCCACGGTCGTGGTTGCCGGGGACGAGGTGGAGTTGGATGCCCTCTTCAAGCAGTTGCCTGGCCCAGTCTTCGACCATCGGTCGGCCATGATGAGCCGATTCGACGATGTCGCCCGCCACCACGACCTGCTTCACCTCCTGGTGGATAAGCATTTGCAGCAGATAGTCGAGCCGTTCGATTTCACCGAAGTGGGGAATTGCTTCGCCATCGCCTCGTCGGGCCGCGACGTAGCCGAGGTGCATGTCAGCGAGGACAGCGGTGTTGGTGGGGAGATGGAGGGCGACCCGTTCAGCGGTCAGTCGCCATTCG
>JANMFA010000387.1:0-2939 GCA_031377545.1 Hyphomicrobiales bacterium
CGTAAAAGGTCGCGGATGCCCAGGGGGCCGACGTCTTCAGGGCCAGGTTGACCGAACGCGTCGTCAGATCAGACTGGATTGAATCGTGGCGGAAATAGCCCGCAGCGAGCCAGAGTAATGCGAGCGGCAAAAGCCCCCACAACCATCGTCTTGGCTGACACATTTCTTTGCCCTTCCTCCGCGCGACTCCATTTCGGAATGCGCGCCCGTTTCAATTAGCGACAGTCCGGCGTGTTGTGATGTCCTTCTGTCGAGGACATGAAGCGACGACCTTTCAGACCGCGTTAACGCGTGATTAATCACAAACAGGTGCGTCTCGCCAAGGGCAAAACTGCGAAACTGCAAAGCAGAACCGGAAAAACCCACAATTTTGCCAAATTGAACAGAGGAGCTTCAACGAGGTTTCGGCTGTTTTCTGCCCGTCCGTCGCCTGCCATCCTTGCATTGCTGCCAATCAATCATTGACGCGCACCACACTCGAAACAATCGACTTGGCCTTCAGCTCGCTGATCACGGCGCTCAGGTGCTTGAGATCCCAGACCTCCAGATCGATAAGCATTTCCCGGAAATCAGGTGATTTCGACATCATGACGATATTGTCGATGTTGCCGTCGCTGTCGCCGATCACCTTGGCGATATCGGCCAATGCGCCCGGCTCGTTGATCACCGAAATGCTGAGTTGGGCTGGAAAGCGGCTCTTGCGGGCTTCATCGATGTCCCAGCGCATATCGAGCCAGCGCTCGGGCTGGTCATCATAGGCGGAAAGCGCCGCAGACTGGATGGGATACACCGTGATGCCCTCACCAGGCGTGAGGATTCCCACGATACGGTCACCCGGAACGGCACCACCGCGTGGCGCGAAGCTGACCGGCAGATCGCCCTGCAATCCGCGGATGGGAATCGATTCGCCGTTGCCCTGTTCGCCCGGCACCTTGAATTTCAGGTTGCCGCCCTTTTCCAGGCCGAACCACCCGCCCTTGCCGTCGCTTTCGGGGCCTGCCGTCTGTTCCTCCTTGAAGTCGGGGTAGAGCGCCTTGAGCACATCGCTCGACACCATCTCGCCGCGCCCAACGGCAGACAGCACGTCATCAACGCTGCCGCGCGCAAGGCGGGGAAGTGCTGCCTTCAGCTTGGTGTCCGAGAAAGGCTTGTTCGCGCGCGCAAAGGCCCGGTCGAGGATCTGGCGTCCAAGCCCGGTGTATTGCGCCTTGACCGCAGCGCGGGTGGCGCGGCGGATGTCGGCCCGAGCCTTGCCGGTGACGACGGCCGTTTCCCAGGCGGCAGGCGGTGTCTGGCCGGTTGCACGGATGATCTCGACCTCGTCGCCATTCTGAAGCTCCGACAACAGCGGCGAGTTGCGACCGTTGATGCGGCAGCCGACGGCCTCGTTGCCGATGGCGCTGTGAAGCGCATAGGCAAAGTCGATGGGCGTCGCGCCGCGCGGCAGCGCGATGAGCGTCCCCTTGGGTGTGAAACAGAACACCTGATCGTGGAAAAGCTCCAGTTTCGTATGCTCGAGGAACTCTTCCGGGCTGTCGCCTTCTGACAGCGCCTCGATGGTCTTGCGCAGCCATTGATAGGCGTTGGATTCGGACGCGCCGCCTTCTGGCCGGAACTCCAGGCCGTCCTTGTAGATGGCGTGTGCCGCAATGCCGAACTCGTCGATCTGGTGCATTTCCCAGGTGCGGATCTGCAGTTCGACACGCTGGCTGCCCGGACCGATCACGGTGGTGTGCAGCGAGCGGTAGTCGTTCTGCTTGGGCGTCGAGATGTAGTCCTTGAAACGTCCCGGCACCATCGGCCACACGACATGCACGGCACCCACCACGCGGTAGCAATCGGGAATCGTGTTCACGAGAACGCGGAATCCGAAGATGTCGGACAGCTGCTCGAAGCCGATCGATTTGCGCTCCATCTTCTTCCACACGGAATATGCGGTCTTCTGACGCCCCTTGATGTCCGCCTTCAGGCCCTGCGCCTGCAGCTTGGCCATCAACTCCTGCTCGATCCTGGTGATCAGCCCCTTGTTCTTTTCGGCCAGTTCCTGCAGCTTGGCCTTCACCATGGCGTGGGCGTCAGGCATGAGGTGGCGGAAGGAGAGATCCTCCAGTTCGTCTCGCACCTCCTGCATCCCCATGCGGCCGGCAAGCGGGGCGTAGATATCGAGCGTTTCCTCCGAGATGCGGGCGCGTTTGGTGGGAGGCACGTAGTGCAACGTGCGCATGTTGTGCAGGCGGTCGGCCAGCTTGACCAGCAGCACGC
The DNA here is from genome assembly GCA_031377545.1 of Hyphomicrobiales bacterium. Lineage (GTDB taxonomy): Bacteria > Pseudomonadota > Alphaproteobacteria > Rhizobiales > Beijerinckiaceae > JADCCX01. Next base: position 2,263 of record JANMFA010000387.1, read on the forward strand.
GCACATCGGACGAGATGGCGATCAGCAGCTTGCGCAGGTTTTCGGCCTGCGCGGCCTTCTTCGACACCAGGTCGAGCTTCTTGATCTTGGTCAGGCCATCCACGAGCTGGCCGATCTCGTGGCCGAAAATCTTGTCGATTTCCTCGCGTGTGGCCTCGGTGTCCTCGATTGTGTCGTGAAGCACCGCGGCCACGATGGTGGCGTCATCAAGCTTCAGGTCGGTGAGGATGGCTGCGACTTCCAGCGGATGCGCGAAGTAGGGGTCTCCCGAGGCGCGCTTCTGGTTGCCATGGGCCTTCATCGCATAGACATAGGCGCGGTTGAGCAGCGCCTCGTCCGTATTGGGATTGTAACGCTTTACACGCTCGACAAGGTCGTACTGCCGCATCATCGGGAGGGGCTGCCCTCGTGAAAAACCATTTGCATATGAGCAAGATAGGCGGGGGTGGTGCGCTGCGGCAAGCGGAGATGTCGCGATGGGGCGATGACCGGGCCACACTCCCGGCGCGCAGGCCGCCGGATCGAATGGCCAAAGCAGTATCCGTGCGGTTCAAATAGGCCTAAGGCCCGTGATCAACCTCCTCACAAAGGGCCATCACCATGTGCGATGACGACTACGTGTTCGACGAGGACAGCGGTGAGTGGCTGCCAAAATCCGAGCTCATCGCGAAGCAGGC
>JANMFA010000389.1:0-2149 GCA_031377545.1 Hyphomicrobiales bacterium
ATCGCGGCCGAAATGAAGAACGCCGAGGAAGACCTCCGCGACGCCAAGAGCGACGAGGCCAAGCGCATCGCGTCTGAAAAGCTGGGCCAGCTCAAGGATGTGATGGCGGTCATCCGCAACTGACGGTTCCGGCCATTCAGGATCGACCAGCAGCGGCTCAGGCCGCTGTTGTCCTGTCTGGGGTTCCCGCAGTCTCCCTCAGCGCCAGTTCGAGCGCCTAGCGATCAGCAGTGGCATGTCCTCACCCTGCGTCATGGTGCACACACTTGGCGGATTGATCTCATCCAGCGTGAGCGTGACCTGCGATGCCGCGACAAGCGCCCGGAAATGCAGCAGCTTGCGGCGCGGCGCGCTGTCAGCGGCAGGATCGATCAGCACGATCTGCACGCAATAATCCGGCGCTGATCCTTCACCGCCCTGTCGCGCGTTCCGGCTGAACCGCGCTTCCCGGATCAGAACGTACTCTGGCCGCGAGTAGGTGTAGAGATTGGCGAATGCGTGGTCCTTCAGGGCCTCCGAGACGAGCGCCTTGTGTGCCGCGAATGACGTGGCTTGCGGCGCGGCCAGTACCGCAGACCCGACGAAACCTGACAGAACCACTGCAAGAGGCAACGCTGTGTGGAAAGGCATGGAAGCTCCTCGCTCATGATTGGCGGCATCGAACGTCGGGATGATGTTTTCGCCATGGCAATACGGCGGTCAAGGCAAAGAAGCCGTCCGTTGCGCAGTATTCATGCGGGAAGCCCCGGCTTTACCTGCACGAATTAACCGCTTGGAAAGCCATCGCGCGTAAAAATGGCACGAATCAACGGGAATATTGCCATGTCGATGATCAGCAAATCTTCTCGGTCGGAACTCGGTTCGATCCTGGTGGTCCCACTCGCCGGTGCCAAGGGCGCTCTCGGCATTGGACCAGGCGGTCTGATCGAAAACGATCGCGGCCCGATCTACAAAGTCGATCCTTTTCCAGCCAATGTGGGATGGCAGGATCTCGTCCAGACCGATGGACCAGCCATCATGGCACCCAAGCTGCCGGGCTGGACATGGGAAGACATATTCGGCCCGGACCTCCCGCCGCATTATGATGATGCGCCACAAGGCGGCGGAGGAGGCTCAACTGGCAGCGGCCCTGTCGTCGATGCGCCCAAGCTGCCGGGCTGGACATGGACGGACCTTTTCGGACCGGACCTGCCGCCCCGCTACGAGAGCACACTGCCCCCTTCTGGCGGCGGCAGCGACGAATTGCCAAGCGACGGTCCACCCATTCCCGCGCCAAAACTCGTCGGCGTCCCCGACTTCTTCTTCTTCGGACCTGATCTTCCGCCTGATCATGGTGGCGATCTGCCGCCATCGGACCAGGGCACGGCGTGGATGAACAGCGACGGTGATCCCGTCCCCGCACCTGATCTCCCTGCTGCGAATGCAGGAAGCGGCGCGGCGGCTGGTATGGACGTCTGGCACCTGTAAAGCCTGTTTTCGACCGCTTGCCGGTCTTTCCATCGGGATAAATGGCCTCCTGCCATGCGGCGGAGGCCTTTTCTGCGTTGGCGGCTATGTCGTCTCAGCCAGAACCGCGCCACAATTGGCACGCCGCGCAGTCAATGCGCGTTAACCAAGTATTATGATTAAAATTGCGTAAACGCCTCCTTGCAACCATGGTCGCCCCAAGACCGTGTAAATTTCACAGCTTCATTCTGCCAGCTATCAATGCAGTTGCAGAATTTTTGGGGGAGTCGATCAATATGTGTATCGTTTGCTCTACGATGAATTCAATGTCCGGCCAGTTCGGTAGTTTCAATCCGAAGACGGGACACTCTGGCGTTGGTGGTTGGAACTCTGAGACAACTTCCAAGACCTTGGATGCTGCCCCGACGTGGATGAATGAGGGCACCGGCTCCGGGCGCATCTACGCCAATGCTCCTTGGAGTACTGACAGCGGATTCAATGCACCCAATGGGGCCGGTACACCTTCAGGTGGCACAAACAGCCTTCTGGGTGGCGCGGGTACCCTCGTGGGTGGCACGGGTTCCGGACCGATCTACGGCGGGCTCGGCATCAACGAGGCGGGCGGCCCCGGCGGCTCCCAGCTTCTGCCGCAGACATTTACCGGCGGCCGCTACATTTTCACGGGCGATGACCTGGTCGATGC
>JANMFA010000396.1:0-4764 GCA_031377545.1 Hyphomicrobiales bacterium
CATCCTCGAACGTCTTGCCAGCGGCCTTCATCTCAGTCGTGACATTGTTCCAGATCGCGGTGAACTCCTGGTCGAGCAGCGTCGGCGGCAGTTCGAAGGTGTACTTCTCGTCGAGCGCGTCGAGCAGCTTCCGCTTCATCTTGCGGCGGGCCGCGCCTTCGAGCTCGGATGACATGGTGATCTTCACCGCATCCTTGAGCTTGGACAGGTCTTCCATGCCGTACTGCTTGGCCAGGTCGTCGTTGACGGTCAGTTCGCCAGCCGATTCCACGCCCTTGGCCGTGACATCGAACTCGGCATCCTTGCCGGCAAGTCCGGGGGCCTGATAGTTCGTCGGGAACGACACCTTCACAAGCTTCGTCTCGCCGACCTTCATGCCGGCAACCTGATCCTCGAAACCGGGAATGAAGCTGTCGGAGCCGAGCACGACCTGAATGTCCTCGCCCTTGCCACCGTCAAACTCGACGCCGTCAATGCGACCGACAAAATCCACGGTGACACGATCACCCTTTTCGGCCTTCGCCTTGGCACCTTTGTCGGTATAGGGGCGCGAGGGCTCCGCCATGCGCTGGATTGCCGCGACAACGTCCGCGTCCGGCACTTCCGCCACCTGCTTCTCGATCGAAACATCGCTGTGGTCGGCGATGTCGAATTTCGGCAGCACCTCGAGCGCGACGGTGTATTCAAGATCGCCCTTGGCTTCCATGACCTCCTCGATCTTGCCCTGCTCCTGCGGGAAATTCACCGAAGGCTCGAAGGCGAGTTTCAGGCCGTGATCGTCGACGATCTTCTTGTTCACCTCGTTGACGGCGTTCTGCAGAACATCCGCCATGACCGACTTGCCATAAACGCGCTTGAGGTGTTGCTGGGGCACCTTGCCAGGGCGGAAGCCGGGGATGTTGGCGCGCTTCTGGAGCGAGATCAGTTCGTCATCAAGACGTTTCGCGAGGTCGCCGGCGGGGACAACCACCTTGTACTGACGCTTCAGGCCTTCGGCCAGGGTTTCGGTGATCTGCATGGGTCAAACGCCTTCGTTGATCGTTCAAATTCTGATGCGACACAGGTTGCGACAGCCTTCGCCGTGCAGTCCAGCTTGGTGCGGGCGGAGGGAATCGAACCCCCACGATTGCTCACTGGAACCTAAATCCAGCGCGTCTACCAGTTCCGCCACGCCCGCATTCTGACCGCAGACAAGCGACACAGAACCTCTGTCGAGAGACGCGCCAATAGCGGATTGGGAGCGATTGTGCAGCAAAAAAATATGCTGCGGACAAGAACAGCACTTGCTCCTCGACGCGCCGGGCAAATCGCACCATATGACGGCGACATCTTTCGTCCCGTGATGCCAGCCGCAATGTGATTTTCGCCATGCCATTGATATCTTTGCAGCCCGACCGCCGACAGGTTCTGACCGGAATTGTCGCGACCGTCAGCGCCCTGCCCGTGCAGGCTCAGCAGGCGGCACAATCCGTCATCCTCACCGCGAAAGCCGGCAAACGCCGTTTGCGACCGGAGCCCGCGCCCGAAACCGACGTCTGGACCTACAATGGCGAGACGCCAGGCCCGGTCATCCGCCTCAGGCAGAACCAGCCCGCAATGATCCGGCTGGTCAACGAACTGAAGCAACCAACGACGCTGCATCTTTCGGGATACCGGATCGCGAACGCGATGGACGGTGTTGGGGGCCTGACCCAGCAGGCAGTGCCGCCGGGGCAAGGCTTTGACCTGAATTTCACGCCGCAGGACGCGGGCGTGTTTCTCTATCATCCGCTTTTGCCCAACGCACCGGGACAAACCGGCGAGCAGACGGAGCGCGGCCTTTCCGGCATGCTGATCGTCGAGGAAGCCAACTGGTCGGCCGAGATTGACCGTGATGTCGCTGTCCTGCTGGACGACTGGCGTCTGACGCCTGACGGCCAGATCGATGCCAATTTCAAAGTGTCGGCGGACAATGCGCGGCTTGGCCGCCTGGGCAATACCCTGACAATCAATGGCAAGCCCGTGCCGGAGGTGATCACATTGCCACCGCGATCGCGGGTGCGGCTGCGCATCGGCGGCATCATGAACGCCCGGGTTCTGCCAATGACCTTTCGCGGAATGGCAAAGGCGACGTGTCTGGCCATCGACGGCCAGCCCTGCGAGCCGTTCGACCCCTTGCGCAAGCAGGTGATTGTCGCGCCCGGATCGCGTTACGATCTGGTGCTCGACTTGCCGGAGGTGGCAGGTGTCGACACCGTGATCGCCGTGGCTCTGGGCGACGGCATGCCGGTGATGCGCTTTGTCACCGCGGGCGATCCCGTTGCAGCGAAAAAGCCCATTCCCGAGCTTCCGCCCAACCCGGCACTTCCGCCGGGCATGCGCCTGCAGGAAGCACGGCGCGCGGAATTCAATATCGCGGGCGGTTGGGATGCGAAGGATCCGGCCGGTCCCGGTGCTTCGGCGGAGCTCATCGCGCAGAAGCTGCCGGATGCTTCCAAGGTCTGGAATCTGAACTATGGCTTCCCGTCCGGGATCGCCGGAAAGCCGCTTTTCAGCGTCAAGAAGGGCACCGTCGTTGTCGTGGCGCTTTCGAACCGGGGAAGCTGGACCCAGGTCATCCGCCTCCATGGCCATGCGTTCCGGGTGCTGCACTCCATGGATGACGGCTGGGAACCGTTCTTTCTGGATACGGTCATCGTACCGGACAGCAAGACCGTGCGCATTTCGTTCATTGCTGACAATGTCGGCAAATGGCTTATCCGCTCCACAGTGCTGGAGCATATGGAGGGCGGGGTGATCAGCTGGTTCGAGGTTCTGCCATGACAAACCGAGTCAACACACTGACGCAGCGATTCACAACACCCTTTGAAGCGCCTGATTTTGCTGCAATTTCCGCGACGGATTTCATGCCCGCGTTCGACGCCGCCATGCTACGGCATATCGCGGAGATCGAGACCATCGCGCACAATCCGGCAGCGCCGACCTTTGCCAACACCATTGATGCATTGGAGCTCTCGGGCGAGGATCTCGATCGGGTATCCTCGGTGTTCTGGAACATCGCGGGCACGGATTCGAATGTCGAGATCCGCGCGATCGAGCGGGACATTTCGCCCAAGCTTGCTGCGCACAACCAGGCCGTTGGTTCCAACACGGCGCTGTTCAGGCGGATCGACACCTTGTTTCAGGCTGCCGATACCCTCAAGCTCTCGCAGGAACAGAAGCAGGCGCTGACCAAAATCCGGACGGGCTGCATCAAGAGCGGTGCGCAGCTGGAAGGCGCGGCCAAGGATCGTGCTGCCGCGATCAAGCAGCGCCTGGCTACGCTTGGCACAACGTTCAGCCAGAACGTGCTGAAGGACGAGACCGACTGGACGATGGTGCTGAGCGAAAGCGATCTGGGGGGGCTTCCGGCCTTCCTCGTCAGCGCTGCGAAGGCGGATGCGGAGGGGCGCAAGGCCGAAGGTTATGTGATCACGCTCCTGCGCTCCTCGGTGGAGCCGTTCCTCGTGTTCTCGGCGCGGCGTGACCTGCGCGAGAAGGCGTTTCGCGCCTGGACGTCGCGCGGTGACCAGGGTGCCACCGACAACAAACCCGTCGTCAAGGAAACGCTTGGTCTGCGGGCGGAATATGCGCAGCTGCTGGGTTACCCGGACTACGCTTCCATGAAGCTCTCGGACAGCATGGCCAAGACCGCTGCCAATGCACAGAAGCTTCTTGACGATGTCTGGCCCGCCGCCAAACGCCAGGCGGCCACCGAGCGCAACGAATTGCTCGGGCTGGCCAAGGCGGATGGCCTGACCGCGCTGGCTCCATGGGACTGGCGTTATTATTCCGAGAAACTGCGGCAGCAGAAGCACGCGCTGGATGAGGCTGTGATCAAGCCCTATTTCCAGCTGGAGCGGATGATCCAGGCCTCGTTCGATTGCGCCACGAAACTGTTTGGACTGACATTCGCCCCTGCCCCCCAGGCTCCGGTCTATCACCCTGATGTCCAGGCCTTTGAGGTCAGGAACGCGGCCGGAAAGCATGTTGCACTGTTCTATGCGGATTACTTTGCACGTCCCGGCAAACATTCCGGCGCATGGATGAGCGCCTTCCGCACGCAGCAGAAACTCGGGCGCAGCATACGGCCCATCATCACCAATGTGATGAATTTTACCAAGCCTGCCGCTGGCGAGCCCGCTCTTCTGTCATTCGATGATGCGCGCACGCTGTTTCACGAGTTCGGCCACGCGCTGCATGGCATGCTGTCGGATGTGACCTATCCCAGTCTCGCCGGTACCAGCGTCCCGCGCGATTTCGTGGAACTGCCCTCGCAGCTCTACGAACACTGGCTGGAACAGCCCGAGGTGCTCGGCAAATACGCCATCCATGCCGCAACGGGAGAGCCGATCCCCAAGGCGCTGCTGGACAAGCTGATTGCCACGCGCACGTTCAACCAGGGCTTCATGACGGTGGAGTATTGCGCCTCTGCCCTCATTGATCTTGCGTTCCACACCATGAAGCACCCGGACACCGTGGATGTCGCTGCATTCGAGGCGAAGACGCTTTCAGACCTGGGCATGCCGCCCGAAATTACCATGCGCCACCGCACGCCGCATTTCAGCCACGTCTTTTCGGGCGAGGGCTATTCGGCTGGATATTACAGCTACCTCTGGTCTGAAGTGCTGGATGCCGATGCGTTTCAGGCGTTCAAGGAGCGCGGAAACATCTTCGATGGCGAAACGGCCAGGAAACTCGCGACGTTCATCTATTCCGCCGGACATAGCCGCGAGCCGGATGAGG
>JANMFA010000419.1:0-12988 GCA_031377545.1 Hyphomicrobiales bacterium
GCGCCAGCATTTCGAGGCGCAGGACTTCACCGAGGTGGAGGCGGCGCAGCTGCAGATATCACCTGGCAACGAGACGCATCTGCACGGCTTCGCCACAACCCTGCGCTCCATCGACGGCAGGCAGGCCACGCTTCACCTCCACACATCGCCGGAATTCGCCTGCAAGAAGCTGCTGGCGGCGGGCGAGACGAGGATCTTCGATTTTGCCCGTGTCTTCCGCAATCGGGAGCGCGGCAGCCTGCACAGTCCGGAATTCACGATGCTGGAATGGTATCGGGTCAGCGAACGCTACGAGCGCCTGATGCAGGACTGCGCCGATATCCTGCGTCTTGCGGCGGAGGCGGGCGGGCTGTCGCAATGGACCTTTCGCGGACGAAGCATCGATCCGAGGGCAGAACCGCAGCGCATCACGGTCGCGGAGGCTTTCCAGCGTTTCGCAGGCATCGACATTCTGTCCAGCGTGGACGGTAGCCAGACGGATCGCGAAGCGCTGGCCGCTCAGGCCAAAGCCGTATCCATCCGCGTCGCGCAGGACGACATCTGGTCCGACATATTTTCACGCATCCTGGTTGAGAAGATCGAGCCAAACATCGGCAATGGCCGCGCCACGATCCTTTGCGAATACCCCATCCCGGAGGCAGCACTCGCGCGCCCCAAGCCCGGCTCAACCAAGGTCAGCGAGCGCTTCGAGCTTTATGCCTGCGGTGTGGAACTCGCCAATGCCTTTGGCGAACTCACCGACGCCACCGAGCAGCGCCAGCGCTTCGAGACGGACATGGACCTGAAGCAGGCGATCTATGGCGAGCGCTATCCCATCGATGAGGATTTTCTGGCGGCGCTGGCCGTAATGCCCGAGGCGTCGGGCGCGGCGCTCGGGTTTGATCGGCTCGTGATGCTGGCGACAGGGGCGAGCAGCGTTGACGAGGTGATCTGGACTCCGGTGTTCGATCCGTTCAAGGCAGATTGATGCTGGACAAAGCCGCCCTATCTGAGAAATCCCTGCGCACGCCGGACGAACTGGCGGCGGCTGGCTTTGTGGCAGATGCGGAGGTGATCAGGCCTGTGGCGGAGCGCTATGCCATCGCCATCACGCCTCCGATGGCGGCATTGATCGGCCAGCACAGTTTCCCTGACCCAAACACGGACCCCATCGCCCGGCAGTTCATCCCCACGCCTGCGGAACTGATCGCGCGTCCCAACGAACGCGCCGACCCCATCGGCGATGAGGCGTATTCTCCGGTCGAAGGCGTGGTTCACCGCTATCCTGACCGGTTGTTGCTCAAGATCGTCCATGCCTGCCCGGTGTATTGCCGTTTCTGCTTCCGCCGCGAGATGGTGGGCCCCGGCGGCAAAAGCCTGTCCGGCGCGAAGCTGGACGCCGCACTTGCCTATGTCAGGGAGCATTCTGATGTGCGCGAGGTAGTCCTCACCGGCGGCGACCCTTTCATCCTCACGGCGCGCCGCGCAAGCGAGATCACCAAGCGGCTGGCTGCCATACCGCATGTCAAGGTGATCCGCTGGCACACCCGCGTGCCGGTGGTCGATCCAAGGCGCGTGACACCGGCTTTTGTGCTGGCGCTGCGGGCGAAGGGCGTCGCCACCTATGTGGCAATCCACGCAAACCACCTCAGGGAGTTCACCGAGGACGCCAAAGCAGCACTCGCCCGCCTCGCCGATGCAGGTATTGTGCTGGTCTCGCAAAGCGTGCTGCTGCGCGGCGTCAATGATGATCCCGATACACTCGCCGACCTGATGCGCGCCTTCGTCGACAACCGCGTGATGCCCTACCGCCTCAACCATCCGGATCTGGCACCCGGCACGGGGCATTTCCGGCTGAGCATAGCGGAGGGGCAGAAGATCGTGGCGGCGCTGAGGGGACGTCTGTCAGGACTGTGCCAGCCGGAATATGTGCTGGACATTCCCGGCGGGCATGGGAAGGCCCCGGTCGGGCGGGCATATCTGACGGGGGGCAATGGGGATTGGGTGGTGGAGGACTATCGTCAGGGACGGCACGGGTATGAGGGGTGAGATTGACGCATCTGCGCCTTGCCATTCACGATCTATGCGGCGCATTTCCTGCCCGCCTCTCGCGACCACGCGCCGGTCTGGGCGATGACGCATCCGAGCAAAGACTGATGCGTTCATTCTCGGCTTGTTTCTGCGCTCACTCATTTTTTCGCGCAGAGAGGCGGAAATCAGCTCCAGAATCGACTTTCAATTCCTTCGATCAGCGATTGCCTGCGCACAGACCGGATTGACCATCTCCGCTCTGGCCCAAGGAACGGGTTAGGGATCGCCTTGCGCCAATAACTCTCGAGTTTATTTTTTGTTATTTTTCAACAGTTTATTGAGATAATGGCGGAGAGAGAGGGATTCGAACCCTCGGTAGAGTTACCCCTACACACGCTTTCCAAGCGGGCGCCTTAAGCCACTCGGCCATCTCTCCGTCGGCGGGCTTATGAGGGCGCAGGCTTTCAATTGCAAGCACTGTTCGCTATCGGTGCCCAACGCCAGCAAGGCACCGAAAAGAAACGCATGCTTCGACAGCTGATCCGCCTCCTTGGCTTTGGAGCCCTCGCGCTGGCGATGGTCACAGGCGTGCTGGACGGAGCCCGCAGTCTTGCGGACAGTTCAGCAGCCATGGTCGACCTGGCATCGGCCTCTGCATGGCTGCTCCCAGGGCATTTCCCGCTGATGGGGCCTGCCATCACGCGCAACATCCACCCCTTGCTCTGGGATCCGCTTCTGGTGAATGTCCTGCGCCTGCCGGCAGTGCTGGTGCTGTTTGGTCTGGGGACACTTTTTTTGGTTCTCGGCCGCCCGAGATCCGCACCCATTCGCGCGCCGGAGAGACCCTGATCAGCGGATGGTGATTCCCGCAACGGACGTGAGCGCACCGATGTCGCAAGCCTGCGGATAGCCTGCCGAACGCAGGGCCTGAACAGCGGCATCCGCCCTCTCCGCCGGTACCGAGGCCAGCAATCCCCCCGCAGTCTGCGGATCGAAGAGGACCGCCAGCAAGGCGTCACTGACGGTCGATGGGTCAGCGAGGTGGCGCGCCAGAAGTCGGTTCTCCGGCAAAAGACTCGACGCGAAACCCTTTTCGGCCAGCAATCTTACTCCGTGTGCGATCGGCAAATGGCTGTTGGCAAGCGCTGCGCCGATACCCGGTGCCAGCATCTCCGCAAGATGACCCACAATGCCGAAACCGCTGACATCTGTCATGCTGACTGCGCCATTGGCACGCAGGATCTGGCTTGCCGCCGCATTTGACCGGAGCATCTCCTCCAGCATCGCTGCAACCACCCCAGCCGGAGCGGACGCCCGCATGTCTGCGGCGAAAACGATACCGGACCCTAGCGCTTTCGTGAGGATCAGCCGGTCACCGGCGCGACCGCCGCGCTTGGGAAGGGCCGCTCCTGCCAGCTGCCCGCTGACGGCAAGGCCGAGCGCCAGCGCTTCCCCTTCGCTGCTGTGGCCGCCAACCAGCGAGCAGTCCGCCGCGTCCAGTGTAACCCGTGCGCCGGAAAGCAGCTGGAACAGCTCCTCCGCCACCTTGTCTCCCCTCCCATGCGGCAGGGTCGCAAGCGCCATCGCGTGATGCGGCTTCGCACCCATTGCATAAATGTCATTGAGCGCATGATTGGCAGCGATCCGGCCAAACAGATGGGCGTCATCAATGAAAGCACGGAACTGATCGACCGTCTGGACCAGATCCGGTGCCTGGCCCCAGCGGATCACGGCAGCATCATCAGGCACATCAAGCCCGACGAGGATATCCCCGTTGGCGAGCGCAGGAGGCAGGCGTGACAGCGCCGCAGCGAGCGGTTCCGGCCCGACCTTGGCCGCACAGCCTCCACACCGCGTGGCACTGCCGTCATCCGCCGGATCGGCGTCAGCCACCTTGAACATGTCCATGAAGGCGCGGTCGATCCGGTCTTTCCAGCGCCAGACCCAGGCCCCCTCGGCGGCGAAATACTGTCCGCGTCCGGCAATGGCCGATCCGGCACCGGTCCGCAGGATGGTCAGGAAGGCACGTTGCGGACGATAGGCGTCCAGCGGCTCACCTCGGGCCGCCGCCATCAGGTTTCGCGCCAGAACCGGGCCCTGACGCACCGCAAAAACGCCCGCCCTTGGCCGGGGATCATCAACAAGTGTGGCACAATCACCCGCCGCGAAAATCGCATCGTCATCGACGGACTGCAGCGAAGGCCGCAGCGCGATCCCGCCATTCTTCGCCTTGGACAGATCCGTGGCGGACAGCCAGCGCGGCAGCTTTGCATGCGTCGAGACAAAGGTGACGTCGTTCTCGATGCGCCGACCGCTGGCGAGTACAACACCACCCTGCTCCATCGCGACCGCCCGGTCATCTTCTACCAGTGCAATACCGACTGCCGTCAGCGCACGCCGCGCACGCCGCTGCACGCCCGGGTTCAGCGCTGGTGCAAGCCCACCACCTGCGATCAGCGTGATTTCTGACGGAAACCGTGCCAGCCTGCGGTTGCGTTCACCAAGGGCGATCGCCAGTTCGATGCCGGCCGCACCGCCGCCCACAACCGCGAGCTTTGCTGGACGCGGAAAGCTGCGGACTGCCGCTTCCGCCCGTTCCAGCCGACCCAGAATGCCGGCGATCGGCTTGACCGGGACAGCAAGCCCCTCAGCCCCCCTGATGCCGGAGAGATCAGGCGTGATGCCGACATTGACCGACAGCACATCATAGGCAACCGGCGGTCGGTCAACCAGAAGCACCCGTTTGGCAGTGCGGTCGATCCCGGTCGCCGCAGCGTGGATCAAGCGGCAGCCGTTCTGGCGGGCAAGACGCGCCACGTCGATGTGAATGTCTTCTGCCGTGTAATCCCCGGCGATGCAGCCCGGCAGCATGCCGGAGTAAGGCGCGTCCAGCCGGTCGACGATCACCGTGATCCGCACGCCCGCAACGGGGTTCATGCCGAAGGCACGGATCACCTGCACGTGGGCGTGCCCTGCGCCCACCAGCACGATATCGGTTTCGAGCGGCGCTGCCTCCCGCCGGATCATCATGCGGAAGGGGCCGCCTGCAACCATTCCGCCAGCGCCTGCTGGTCCGCCTTCGAAAGGTGCAGCCCGAGCTTGGACCGCCGCCAGAGGATATCCTCAGCGGTCACGGCCCATTCCTGCGTCTGAAGATAGCGGATTTCGGCTTCCGACAGCGCACCGAACCAGCGGCCAAGATCCGCCGCAGTCCGGGCATTGCCCAGAAAGACACGCGCTTTCGTACCATAACTGCGCGCCAGCCGTGCCGCTTCCGGTTCGGTCAGGAAAGGATGCGCCTGTCGGAGCGCATCAGCGAGCAGCCCACGCCCATCCGTCGGGAAATCGCCGCCGGGCAACGGCGTTGTGCCGGTCCAGCCTTTCCTGGCGGATGAGCCACCCGGAAGGTGACGGGCCATCCGGTCAAGAACTGACTCCGCAAGCTTCCGGTAGGTGGTGATCTTGCCGCCGAAGATCGACAGCTGTGGTGCAAGCGCCACTGCTTCATCCACTTCGAAGACATAGTCACGGGTGGCCGCCTTCGCCTCGCTTGCCCCGTCATCATAGAGCGGCCGGACGCCGGAATAGGTCCAGACCACATCATCCCTGACGATGGGATTCGAGAAATACTCGCTTGCGGCGGCGCACAGATAGTCGATCTCGGCCTCGCTGATGGCGACCTTGGCTGGGTCACCTGCATAATCCCGATCCGTCGTGCCGATCAGCGTGAAATCGCCTTCATAGGGAATGGCGAAAATGATGCGTCCGTCTGCGTTCTGGAAGATGTAGCAGCGGTCATGCTCGAACACCTTGCGCACCACGATATGCGACCCCTGCACCAGCCGCACCCTGGCCTCGCTGTTGGTCCGCATGGCACCTGTCAGCACATCAGCCACCCATGGACCGGCCGCATTGATCAGCACCTTGCCGCGCACAACCTCCCGCCTGCCGGTATTCCGGTTTTCGACGGTCAGCGTCCAGCCATCGGCATCGCGGGTGGCAGAAACGGCCTTGGTCCGCGTGTTGATCGCAGCACCGCGGTCAGCGGCGTCACGGGCGTTGAGGGCCACGAGGCGGGCATCATCCACCCAGCAGTCAGAATACTCGAACCCGCGCGCATAGAGGCCGGGCTTCAACGGCTTGCCAACGACATCCGTCGTCAGGTCCAGGGTGCGCGTCGCCGGAAGCTTCTTGCGCCCGCCCATATAGTCATAAAGGAACAGACCAAGACGCAGCAGCCAGGCCGGCCGCAAGCCCCTGTGATGGGGCAAAACAAACCGCAGCGGATGCACGATATGCGGCGCGATCGACCAGATCACCTCGCGCTCCATCAAGGCTTTGCGCACCAGCCCGAACTCGTAATACTCAAGGTAACGCAGTCCACCATGGATCAGTTTCGTGGACCAGGATGAGGTGCCGCTGGCGAGATCGTTCATCTCGCAGAGCCACACGGACAATCCCCGCCCCGCAGCATCCCGTGCAATACCGCACCCGTTAATCCCGCCACCGATGATGAGAATGTCGTATCCGCGGCTCATGCTACCCTGTCTGCTCCTGCCTTGGCCTCTGGATACGCGGTTTTCGGGCGAAAGACAGCCCCGGAAACGGCACCCTGCTTTGTCCCCCCTTGACCGGCAGGCATCGGAAGCGTTCAAGCAAACATTGCCTCCATGATGAACGACAGACTGGACCATCCGCGATGCCCGTGATCACGACGATTGAAGACCTGCGCATTCTGGCCGAACGGCGCGTGCCGCGGATGTTCTACGATTATGCCGATTCTGGCTCCTGGACCGAGTCGACATACCGCGCCAACGAATCGGATTTTGCATCGATCAGGCTGCGCCAGCGCGTCGCCATCAACATCGAGAAGCGCTCTGTGCGCACGCAGATGATCGGCCAGGATGTCGCCATGCCAGTGGCGCTCGCACCCACCGGCCTCACGGGTATGCAGCATGCTGATGGCGAGATCCTGGCAGCCAAGGCGGCAGAGGCATTCGGTGTGCCCTTCTGTCTCTCGACGATGAGCATCTGCTCCATCGAGGATGTAGCGGAGAACACCACCAGGCCGTTCTGGTTCCAGCTCTATGTGATGCGCGACCGCGATTTCGTGGGCCGCCTCATTGACCGTGCCAAGGCTGCTGGCTGTTCGGCCCTTGTGGTCACGCTGGATTTGCAGGTGCTTGGCCAGCGCCACAAGGACATCCGCAATGGCCTGTCAGCCCCTCCCAAGCTGACGATCCCCAACATCCTCAACATGATGACCAAGCCGCAATGTGCCTGGGCATGCTGGGCACCAAACGGCGGGAGTTCCGCAACATTGTCGGGCATGTGAAGGGCATCGAGAACATGGCCTCGCTTTCGGCCTGGACGGCGCAGCAGTTCGACCCGAGCCTGAGCTGGGATGACCTGAGCTGGATCAAGGAGCGCTGGGGCGGCAAGATCGTGCTCAAGGGCATCCTGGACGCCGACGATGCGAAACTGGCCGCTAAGCACGGCGCGGATGCGATCATCGTGTCCAACCACGGCGGCCGCCAGCTCGATGGTGCGCCGTCCTCGATTTCCGCTTTGCCTGCCATTGCCGAGGCACTGGCGGGCAGCAAGACCGAGGTCTGGATGGATGGCGGCATCCGCAGCGGCCAGGATGTGCTCAAGGCCGTGGCAATGGGTGCGCGTGGCACCATGATCGGCCGCGCCTTCCTCTATGGTCTGGGTGCAATGGGCGGAGAAGGCGTGACAAAGGCGCTGGAGATCATCCACAAGGAACTGGATGTGACGATGGCGTTCTGCGGCAAGACGGACATCAAGCAGGTGGACCGGTCGATCATGCTGTAGCGGATCACCCGGCTACGCTGACGGATCCACCATTGAGCCCAGCATTCCACGGGCTATCGCAATCTCGTCATCGTTGATGGCATGACCGAAACCGGGGTAGATCCGCTCGGTGACCTTGGCGCCCATGGCCTGTGCCAGAACGGACGTCTCGCGGAAACGCTGGAGCGGAATGTGCGGATCGACATCACTGCACCCCAGCAGGATCCGTGCCCCTTCAAGAGACCCTGACGGCTACCTTTGCGGTCCCATCGGGCCAATGTAGCCGCCGCTGAAGACGAGAACCGCGCCATAGCCACGCGGCCGGCGCAGAACACTTTCCATGGCCAGACAGGCACCCTGCGAGAACCCCATCAGGCCGATGAGACCGTCGGGAACGCCAGCATCCCACAATGCCTCCAGCACAGCACTGACCTGGGCGAGCGATTGGCTGAGCCATGGCTCATTGGCTGCAACAGGAGCAATGAAGGCGTGCGGATACCAGACCCCGTTCCTCGCCTGAGGTGCGACGAAGGCGACGTCAGGTTGGGCGAGGACAGGGGCCAACGATAGGATCGAGGCAGCATCAACCCCACGCCCGTGCACGGCCACAACCACCGCTTTCGCCCGGTCCAGCGGCGCGCCGACAGACCTGAGTTGATGTCGTTCAAGAATGGCTTCCGCAGTCAGTGCATCCATCAGACTGTCATTCCCCATCCTTCTGCGGGCCGCATTCCGGTTGAACCATCGCCGATACATCCGATTCGCAGATTCTGACACCTTGCGCCGCTCTGATCAAAATGCTTCCCATACTTGTCAGTGACGAGAGCAGCCAGGATGCCAGAACGAGACGTGCTTGTCAGCGAGGTCGGGCCCCGCGACGGCTTGCAGAGCATCAGGCGCACGATGCCGACCGAGGCCAAGCTGCGCTGGATCAGGGCACTGGCGCAAGCCGGTCTGGCCGAGATCGAGGTCGGCTCGTTTGTTTCGCCCGGATTGCTGCCGCAGATGGCCGATGCAGCGGATGTCGTGAAGGGTTCGCTGGCTCTCGGCGGATTTTGCGTGGCGGTGCTGGTTCCCAATCTGAAAGGCGCCGAGCGGGCCATCGCCGCAGGCGCGCAGAAGATCAGCCTGCCCGTTTCGGCCTCCCGGTTGCACAGCCAGTCCAACATCAACATGACACCGGAACAGGCGGTGGAACAGGTCGCTGCCGTCGTGCGCCTGCGCGACACCCTGCCCGTCGCTGTTCGCCCGGAGATCGAGGCCGGCATCTCAACAGCGTTCGGCTGTACCATGGAAGGGCAGGTTTCGGAGGACTGGGTGATCGGACTCGCCGGGTTTCTGGCCAAAGCGGGAGCGGATTCCATCAACCTCGCCGACACCACCGGCATGGGCAATCCCGCTCAGGTCAGGCGGCTGTTCACGCGGCTCAGGCAAGCCGTAGGCGAGAAGGCCGGGGCCGCGCATTTCCACAACACGCGCGGTCAGGGGCTCGCCAATGTGGTGGCGGCGCTGGACGCGGGCGTGACAACATTCGATTCGTCGCTTGGCGGCCTTGGAGGGTGCCCCTATGCGCCCGGCGCGACCGGCAACATCGTGACGGAGGATCTGGTGTTCCTGCTGGAGAGCATGGGACTGCGCACCGGCATCGACATGCAACGCCTGATCGCCGCCCGCGACAGCGTCCTAGCTGGGCTGCCGGGCGAAACGCTCTACGGACATTTGCACGAGGTGGGATATCCCAAGGGATTCCAGCCGGGAGTTACCGCATGAGCAGCCCGCAACCGCTTGCGGGCATCAAGGTCGTTGAGTTTTCGCACATGGTGATGGGGCCAAGCTGCGGTCTGATCCTGGCTGATTTGGGCGCGGACGTGGTGAAGGTGGAGCCGGTCCCTGACGGTGACAACACGCGTCGGCTAGCTGGTTCGGGTGCAGGCTTCTTCGCCGCCATGAATCGCAACAAGCGCAGCGTCAAGCTGGATCTGAAATCAGCCGATGGCCTCGCCTTCGCGCACAGGCTGATCCGTGAGGCCGATATTGTCCTGGAAAACTTCCGCCCCGGAGCGCTGGACGCCATGGGCCTTGGCTATGAGACGCTGAAAGCGGACAATTCCCGACTGATCTATTGCTCCCTCAAGGGCTTTCTTGCCGGGCCGTATGAAAATCGCACTGCACTGGACGAGGTGGTGCAGATGATGGGTGGCCTCGCCTACATGACCGGGCCGCCGGGCAGGCCGCTGCGGGCGGGCGCTTCGGTCAACGACATCATGGGCGGCATGTTCGGTGTGATCGGGATTCTGGCCGCGCTGAACGAGCGCCATGCCACGGGCCGGGGCCAGCATGTCACCAGCGGGCTGTTCGAGAACAACATGTTTCTCGTGGCGCAGCACATGCTGCAATACGCGGTCACCGGACAGCCCGCCAACCCGATGCCGGAACGGCTTGCGGCCTGGGCGGTCTATGATGTCTTCGACACTTCGGATGGCAGCCAGGTCTTCGTGGGCGTGGTCAGCGATGGCCAATGGCGGACATTCTGCGATGCCTTCGATCTGCCCGACCTGAAGGATGCGCCGGGTCTCGGTTCAAACCGGGAGCGGGTGCTGAAGCGGGAGCAGTTCCTGCCCCGGCTGCGGCAGCTGTTCGCAGGTCGCACGAAGGCTGATATTCTTGGAGAATGCGAGCGCATCGGCCTGCCCTTCGCACCCATCGCCAAACCGCATGAGCTGTTCAACGATCCCCATCTCAACCATCCCGGTGCCATGGTGACCGTGACGCTCGACGATGGCAGGACAACACCGGTCCCCGCCCTGCCGCTGTCCATGGGCGGCAAACGGCTGGGCCTTCGGCGTGACCTGCCGAAGGCCGGAGAACATGGCGCGGACATCGCGCGGGAGCTTGGAATCGATGAAGCTGCAATCGCCGCGCTGATAGCGCGCGGCGTGCTTGGCGGTGCTTAGCCCGCCAGCGCTTCCTTTTGCTTGCTGAAACGCTTGCGATCATTGAGATCGAGATACGTCTTGCGGATACGGATCGACTTCGGCGTCACTTCCACCAGTTCGTCATCCTGAATCC
The DNA here is from genome assembly GCA_031377545.1 of Hyphomicrobiales bacterium. Classification (GTDB taxonomy): domain Bacteria; phylum Pseudomonadota; class Alphaproteobacteria; order Rhizobiales; family Beijerinckiaceae; genus JADCCX01. The sequence continues at coordinate 10,894 of JANMFA010000419.1, forward strand.
AGGCCAGCGCCTTCTCCAGCGTCATGCGGATCGGCGGCGTCAGGCGCACAGCCTCGTCCTTGCCGGCGGCGCGGACGTTGGTGAGCTTCTTGCCCTTCAGGATGTTGACCTCAAGGTCGTTGTCGCGGTTGTGGATGCCGATGATCATGCCCTGATAGACCTTCCAGCCCGGCTCGATCATCATCGAGCCACGATCTTCCAGGTTCCACATGGCATAGGCGACGGCTTCACCCGCATCATTCGAGATCAGGACACCATTGTTGCGGCCCGCCATTTCGCCCTTGTAAGGCTCATAGGCGTGAAACAGCCGGTTCATGACCGCCGTGCCGCGCGTGTCGGTCATCAGTTCGGACTGATAGCCGATCAGGCCACGGGTCGGGGCATGGAAAACCAGCCGCAGGCGGTTGCCGCCCGATGGCTTCATCTCCAGCATGTCGGCCTTGCGCTCCGACATTTTCTGGATGACCACGCCCGAATATTCCTCATCCACGTCGATCAGGACTTCCTCGATGGGCTCCAGCGTCTGGCCAGTGGACTCGTCCTTCTTCATCACGACGCGCGGACGCGACATGGCCATTTCGAAGCCTTCGCGGCGCATTGTCTCGATCAGGATGGCGAGCTGCAGTTCTCCGCGGCCCGAAACATGGAACGCATCCTTCTCGGTGCTTTCCTCGATCTTCAGCGTGACGTTGCCTTCCGCTTCCTTCAGCAGGCGGTCGCGGATCACGCGGCTCGTCACCTTGTCGCCTTCGGTACCCGCCAGCGGGCTGTCGTTGACGATGAAGCTCATGGTCACGGTTGGCGGATCGATGGGCTGCGCCGTCATGGCGTCGGTGATTTCAGGCGCACAGAACGTGTCTGCGACGGAACCCTTGGACAGCCCTGCAATGGCAACGATATCGCCTGCGACGGCTTCATCGATCGGCTGGCGTTCGACACCGCGGAAAGCGAGGATCTTGGAAATACGGCCGGTTTCGACGATGGAACCATCCTGCCCCAGCACCTTGATCGACTGGTTGGGCTTGATCGAGCCCGACATGACACGACCCGTGATCATGCGGCCGAGGAACGGGTTGGCTTCCAGCAGCGTGCCGATCATGCGGAAGGCGCCGGGCTCGGTCTTCGCCAGCGGCACATGCTTCAGCACGAGATCGAACAGAGGTGCCAGACCCTGGTCTTTCGGGCCTTCGGCAGCCACATTCATCCAGCCATCGCGGCCTGAGCCGTAGAGGATCGGAAAATCGAGTTGGTCGTCACTCGCGTCGAGCGCTGCAAAGAGGTCGAACACCTCGTTGATCACCTCAACGTGGCGTGCATCCGGGCGATCCACCTTGTTGATCGCGACGATGGGGCGCAGGCCCAGCTTCAGCGCCTTGCCCACCACGAATTTCGTCTGCGGCATCGGGCCTTCGGCGGCATCGACCAGCACGATGGCCGAATCCACCATGTTCAGGATACGCTCCACCTCGCCGCCGAAATCGGCGTGGCCTGGCGTATCGACGATGTTGCTGCGCGTGCCCTTCCACTCAACGGAGGTGCATTTCGCCATGATGGTGATGCCGCGCTCCTTTTCGAGATCGTTCGAATCCATCACGCGCTCGATGATCCGTGCGTTCTCGCGGAACGAGCCGGACTGGGCGAGCAATTTGTCCACCAGCGTCGTCTTGCCGTGATCGACGTGCGCGATGATGGCGATGTTACGAATTTCCATCGGAAAGTGTCCTGAAACGGGGGCGTCTTAAAAGACCGAGAGCGATCAGCGGTGGTCTCCGCGATCGCTCGATTGTGCGGCGCGATATCACGGTTGGCGGTTTCGGGCAACAGAAGCCTGTCGCGTTGCTGCCCTGCGTGAACGGTGGCGCTGGCAGGGTTCAGAAAGCCACGAGGATCTTCCCGAACACTTTCCGGCTCTCCAGCCGCTCGATGCCCTTCTCCAGCTCACCCACGGGAAAGATCGTGTCGATGACCGGCGTGATGCCCGCCGCCATCTTGTCCAGGCTCTGGCCGATGTTCTCGATGCGGCAACCGAACGAGCCGAAGATGCGGTATTGCTGCTGGAAAAGCTGCATCAGGTTCATGGTCACGCTGATGCCCG
>JANMFA010000607.1:0-4074 GCA_031377545.1 Hyphomicrobiales bacterium
TGTAGATGCCATCCGTCTCCTGCACGAGATGTCGCATGGTGAGCACGCGCAGGCCTGCTTCCACGGCGTAGCCGATGTCCTGACGCGGCATGTGCACATGGACGCCGCGTTCGCCCAGCTGGTCGATCAGGGTCTGTACCCGCGCCATCAGTTCCATCCGGGAAAGTGGTTCAGTGCCTGCCCGGTCAAACACGGTCGCAATCAGCGGGACGGGCAGCACAGGCACGATGCGCGCGATGCGCTGCATCAACAGCTCCGCAATCTTGCCGGTCTTCTCGAAGCGGTCGGTTTCCTCCAGTGTCCGCAGGTCGATCTTCTGCTGGGCAAGATGCTGGCGCAGCGACAGCGGCTGGCCGAACGACACGCTGGCATAACCGAACTTGTGCCAGCGGCCGGTGAGGCGCAGCCACAGCGCCTGCATCAGGTATTTGGCAACGGCAGAAGCGCCCCGCCGGGCGTGGCGCTCGCCAGCTTCTTTCGCGATGCTGGCCGTGAGGTTGCGGTCCTCCAGCACCCGGTCGTAGTTGATGCCGACCGGCACGAAGACCACATCGCGTGTGGCCGCTGGATCGAACTTGCCTGTGATATACGAGAGGAGGCCAAGTTTGGCCGGGCGCAATGCCCCGTCGCGCGTCAGCCCCCCTTCCAGAAAGACCGCCTGCGTCACGCCCTCCGCCGTGGCGATCTGGACATAGCGCGACAGCACCTTGCGATAGAGCGGATCGCCTGAATCGCGCCGGATGAAATAGGCACCCATGGAGCGGATCAGTGGTTGCAGCAGGATCACCCGCGCCCATTCGCCAACGGCATAGGACAGGGCAGAGCTGGCCGACGCGAGATACGTCACGAGGACATAATCCATGTTGGACCGGTGGTTGATGACAAATACCACCGTTGAATCCGGATCGATCTGTTTCAGCTTTTCTTCGTCATAATAGCCCAGGCGCACGCGGTAGAGCGCATTGGACAGCAGCCGCGCGGCGTGCGCGCCGATGCTGAAATAGGTCCATGCATTGAAGGCCGGGACAATCTCGCGGGCGTAGGCCTGGACCCGGGCCATGGTGACGGCACGCGGCTCGTTGTTGGCGGCGGCATGGGCTTCGACTGCGCGCACCAGATCCTGATCGAAGACCATGCGGTCGATCAGGCTCTCGCGGCGGGTGAGCTTGAAAGGCTGGATCCTGAGCTTGAGGCGGGTGTTCAGTTCGTCGATGGCGTCATTGAAGCGGCGGCGCAGCATCCAGCGCGCGGTCGGCATCAGCAGGCGGTCGATCAGGCCGATGGTCGCCAGAAGTCCTGCAATGATGACGAACCAGGTCGGAAGTTCGATTGTGCCCGCCACCACCAGCGCCCCCCGGCCACGGCAGGTTGTCCTGCTCTGCGGACAGAGTTTGCGCCGCTTTCACCGGGCAACGCAAGCGATGTTCCGCGCTCACGCCCAGAGGCGCTCTTTCTCCAGCCCCTTGTAGAGATCGGCCACGAACGGCGCGTAGCCGTTGAACAGCTGGGTGGGCACGCGCTTGCCCGAAGTGCCGAGGATTTCCTCGGTGGCCTGACTCCAGCGGGGGTGGGCCACTTGCGGGTTCACGTTCGCCCAGAAGCCGTACTCCGCCGACTGAAGCTGCTCCCAATAGCTGACGGGGCGCTTATCGGTGAAGCTGATGCGCGTGATCGATTTGATATGCTTGAAGCCATATTTCCACGGCAGGGCGAGGCGGATCGGCGCACCGAAGGGCTTGGCCATCGGCTTGCCATAGGCTCCCGTCACCATGAAGGCGAGTTCGTTGGCGGCTTCCGCGATGGTGACGCCTTCCACATAAGGCCAGGGATATTGTGTCTGGCGCTGGCTTGGAGCGATCTTGGGATCGAGGAAGGTCTCGAAGCGCAGGAACTTTGCGGAGGACAGCGGCCGTGCGATGTCGAGCAGGTTCTTCAGCGGGAAGCCGGACCAAGGCACTGCCATCGACCAGGCCTCGACGCAGCGGTGGCGGTAAAGCCGCTCCTCGATCGCGACGCGCTTCAGCAGATCGTCGATATCGAGGGTCAACTCCTTTTCAACCATGCCGTCGATCTTGATCGTCCACGGGCGTATCTTGAGCGCCTGCGACGGCTTGTTGATCTGCTTGCCGAAACCGAACTCATAGAAATTGTTGTAGTTCACATTGACGCTCTCGGGCGTGATCTCCTTGCCGTCGAGCTGGTAGCGGTCGTTGCGCTTGGCGGGATAGAGTGCCGCGCTGGGATCTGCATCCGCCTGCTGCGCGTGCGCGGGCGCCATGAGGCCGGTTCCGGCGGCGGTTACACCGGCGAGAAAGCCGCGACGGTTCAGGAAAACCTGCTCCGGGGTGGCGGTGTTTTCGGGCAATTCCCAGCCTCGGTTGCGGCGGATGAGCATCGGATAACTCCCAGGTTCAATGATCCTGATGTGATGCGGGACGCGCTCACTGGCAAGTCACGAAGCCGAGATGGCGGCTGTGAACGGCGCAAAGTGCTGGCATTTTTTCGATCAAATCAGACCGAACGGCTTAAATCTATCGCAAATCGAAGAGGTTAGGGTCGTCTCTGATGTGATGGAGATTGCCTCATGCCGATGCCACCGAACGTCCTGCGCGGATTGATCCGGCGCTTCGAGCGCGACCAGCGCGGCAATGTCGCCATCGCGTTCGGCGCGGTGCTGATGCCGTTGATGGTGGCATCCGGTGTTGCGGTCGACTATGGGCGGGTCAGCAGTGCCCGCTCCGCCCTGCAGGCCGCTCTCGATGCCGGCGTTGTGGCGGCGGCAACGGAAAGCAACGGCCGGACTGCAGCGCAACTGACCAATACGGTGCGAACTTTTGTCGATGGCAACAAGGGCAAGAACCCCTACACCAATCTCCAGCTCACGGTGACTGCGGCCAATGACTGGACCGTTTCCGCGACGGCCAACGCCTGCCTGGACGTGTTCTTCAACAACATCCTGGGCCAGAGCAACGTGTGTTTTGCGGCGTCGGCCGAAGCCAAGAGGGGCAAGAATCACCTCGAGGTGGTGCTTGTGCTCGACAACACCGGCTCGATGTCTGCCAACGACCGCATTGTCCATCTGAGAAACGCCGCCAAGCAGTTGGTGACCACGCTTGAGGGTGCGGCGATCGGCAACAGAACGGTCGAAATCTCACTCGTTCCCTTCGTGACCATGGTCAACGTCAAGGGCGAGGGCTTCAACATGGCCTGGATGGACACCAATGCACAGAATCCGCTGCACGGCGTGAATTTCGATCCGCCCGTCGGATCACCCGTCGGTACACGGGTCAATCATTTCACGCTCTACACGGCCATGCAGCAGGGCTGGAAGGGATGCGTCGAGGCGCGGCCATCGCCGTACGCTCTCGATGACACGCCGCCCGGCGTCGGCAATCCGGCAACGCTGTTCGTCCCCGCATTTGCGCCGGATGAGCCGGGTGTGGCGGCTCCTGGCGGCAACAGCGGCACTGCCTACAACAACACCTACCTGAACGACACATTGGGCGGTCAGCGTTCCATCGCCAAGTACAGTGCGGCGATGCCCCGACCCACGCCCATCGTGGAAACCGCGCCCAATCTCCAGACGAGCGAGAACCGGACCAATGGCCCGAACCGGGCGTGCCCGACGCCCATCGTTCCACTGACCAGTGATTTCAACAAGCTGCGGACGAACATCGATGCGATGCGCCACTGGAACGGCTCCGGCACCAATGTGTCGGAGGGCCTGATGTGGGGCTGGCGCGTGTTGTCGCCGGAAGCGCCCTACACCAATGGCAAGAGTTTCACCGACCCGACAGTGCAGAAGGTTGTCGTGCTCCTGACCGATGGTGAGAATGTTGTATATGGTGCCAGCGGCACGCCCAACAAATCGGACTACGGCAGCTACGGCTTTCTGGCATCAGGGCGCTTCAATGCGCTGGACCAGACGGCGGCCGCCCGCAATGTCGATGGCTGGGTGCAGCAGACCTGCACGCGCCTGAAGGATCTCGGCGTGATGATGTACACGATCACGCTAGAGGCCAACACGGCTGCGAATACAAGCCTTTACGGGGCGTGCGCGACAAGGCCACCGAT
>JANMFA010000447.1:0-15614 GCA_031377545.1 Hyphomicrobiales bacterium
CTGATCTCGGTCTCGCTGATCCTCGCATCGGGTCTTTCGTTCCTTGGTCTGGGCGTCAAACCGCCCGAACCGGAATGGGGACTGATGCTCAACACCTTGCGCAATGCGATCTATGTGCAGCCCTGGGTGGCGGCCCTGCCAGGCGCGGCGATCTTCATCACCTCGATTTCCTTCAACCTGCTTTCCGACGGTTTGCGCTCGGCTATGGACATCAAGGCATGAGCGCCGCCATTGCACCATCGGTCCGCCAGCCGCTGCTCTCGATCAGGGGGATGCAGAAGCATTTTCCGCTGAAGGGCGGACTGCTTGGCGGCAGCAAGGGCGTGGTGCGCGCCGTCGACGGAATCAGTTTCGATGTCTTTGAGGGTGAGACGCTCGGGATCGTGGGCGAAAGCGGCTGTGGCAAATCGACAACCGCGCGGCTCCTGGTGGACCTGATCCATGCCGACAAGGGTGATTTCATCCTGAAGGGCAGGCATGTTGGCAGTGACCTGACGATTCGTGACCTGCGCCGCGAGGTGCAGATGGTGTTCCAGGACAGCTATGCCTCGCTCAATCCGCGCCTGACGATGGAGGATGCCATCGCCTTCGGGCCCGAGGTCAATGGCATGGCCCCGGCGGCCGCGATGAACCTTGCCCATGAGCTGCTGAACAAGGTGGGACTGGAGCCAAGGCGTTTCGCCGGGCGCTATCCCCATGAGCTGTCCGGCGGGCAGCGCCAGCGCGTCAACATTGCCCGCGCTCTCGCGTTCAGCCCCAAGATCGTGATCCTCGACGAGGCGGTTTCCGCGCTCGACAAATCGGTAGAGGCACAGGTCCTCAACCTGCTCGCGGATCTCAAGCGGGAACTGGGCCTCACCTACATTTTCATCTCCCATGACCTGAATGTCGTGCGCTTCATGAGCGACCGCGTGATGGTGATGTATCTGGGCGAGGTGGCCGAGATCGGTCCGGTGGACGCGATCTACACGCATCCCACACACCCTTACACCCGCGCATTGCTGGCCGCGATGCCGTCGATGGATCCTGACAACCGCACGCGCGAGGCACCGCTGTCGGGCGATCCCCCCAACCCGATCAACCCGCCGCCGGGCTGCCGCTTTCACACGCGATGCCGCTTTGCGGCCCCCGTCTGCAGCACACAGAAACCGGCGCTTTTCAGGCTGGCGAACGAGCAACATTTCGCTGCGTGCCACATGAACATTCCCGGTTCCGGTCATCCCGGCGAGGTGAGATCGTGAGCGCACCTCTCGTCGATGTCACAGATCTGACGGTCCGCTTTAGCGGTGGCAGGGCTGTCCATGCCGTGAACGGCGTAAGCTTCTCGCTCGCCGCAGGCGAAACGCTGACGATCCTGGGAGAAAGCGGCTCCGGCAAGAGCGTGACGCTGAAGACCCTGCTGCGGCTGCTGCCCGAGAACCGCACGACCATCGGCGGCGCGGTCAAGGTTGCGGGCGTGGATGTGCTCACCCTCGATGGCCGCGCGCTGGCGGATCATCGCGGGGGCGTCGCGTCGATGATCTTCCAGGATCCGATGCTGGCCCTCGATCCGGTTTACACCATCGGTGAGCAGATCGCGGAAACGGTCATCCGGCATGAGGGTGCCAGCCGGGCGGAAGGCCATGCGCGCGCGCTGGAAATGCTGACGCGCGTTCGCATCCCTTCCCCTGAGCGCCGCCTGAAGGCCTATCCGCACGAGATGTCCGGTGGCATGCGCCAGCGGGCGATGATCGCACTGGCGCTCGCCTGCCGGCCCAAGCTGCTGCTGGCGGATGAACCCACGACCGCGCTGGACGCGACCGTGCAGATCCAGATTCTGCTGCTGCTGAAGGAACTGCAGAGCGAATTCGGCATGGGCATGATCTTCGTCACGCATGACATCGGCGTCGCCGTGGAGGTCTCCGACCGGATCGCCGTGATGTACGCCGGAGGTTTCGTCGAGACAGGCGCGGTGCGCGACATCATCCGCGATCCGCGCCATCCCTACACGAAGGGACTTCTCGCCGCGAACCTGCACGGCGCGGTCAAGGGGGCCCGGCTCGATGCCATCCCCGGCGCACCGCCTGCGCTGGAGAAGCCGCCCACGCTTTGCGCCTTCGCGCCGCGCTGTTCCGCGAAACTCGCGCGCTGCGACGCGGAGCCACCGCCGGCCCAGGTGGCCGGAGCCGGTCGACAAATTCGCTGCTGGCTCGGAGCCTGACCATCGGGCTGCACAGACTTGCGGCACAATGCCTCTTTTCTGTGCGCCGACTGAACCAAGGTCTTGCTTGAGAGGCTCCGGCAGCTCCTGTCCAAAGGCGGATTGCCCTGAATCGTCGCCGACGGCTTTTTCCTGCACCACAGGGGCGATTGGCACGCCACCTGCTTTCCTCACGGATGCGGTGCACTGACCACAAACACATTTTGCGCGTCATATCCGCGAGCCGCGCCGCAGGAGGAGCCTTGCCATGATCAATCGCCGCCGTCTCTTGACGACATCGGCCGCCGCCGCTGGCGTTCTGTCCATGCCAGCCGTTGCCCGCGCCCAGGCGCAACGCACGGTGAAGATGGGTTCGCTGCGTCTCATCCATTCGATGACGCCTCACTTCTACGAGCGGTTCCTGCCGCCCAACATCAAGCTCGAGATCATCACGTTCGACAGCCCGACCGACGGTAAGAATGCCGTGGTCACGAAGTCGGTGGATTTCGGCGGGTTCGGCATCGCGGCCGCAACGCTGGGTGCCGCCGCCGGCGAGCCGGTGACGGTTGTCGGTGCCTTCTGCAACAAGGGCATGGGCGTTGTTTCCAAGGCCGGGTCCGACGTCAAGGCCATCAAGGATCTGAGGGGCAAGAAGATCGGCATCTGGCCGGGATCGACGCAGGAGGTCTTCATCATGGAGCGCCTGCGCATGGAGGGGATGACGATCCGCGATGTGCAGGCGACGCGCGTTCCCTTCGGCGAGATGCATGCCATGCTGTCACGCGGCGACATCGACGCCTATGTCGGCGCGGAGCCCGGCCCCGGCCTCTCCATGTCGTCAGGCGTCGGCCAGCTCGTCGAGTACCCCTACGGCACATCGATGGGTGGCCTGAACATGATCTTCGGCACGCATGAAGAGACCGCAGCGAAAGATCCGGAACTCGTGCGCACCATGCTGACGGTGCACCGCAAGGCCTCGGAATTCATGATGGCCAACAAGCCTGCCGTCGCGGAGATGACCGTCGCACGCCTCGGCGCGAACAAGACAGCCGTTGAGCATGCGCTCGCCGCCAACAATGTCGAATACATCTGGGAACTGTCGGAGACGGTCCTCGCGCAGTCCCGCACCTATGCGAACCAGATGCTGGAACTCAAGCAGATCCGTGCGCTCCCCGATTTCGCGAAGTTCCTGAACCCGAGCTTCTCGAAGGCCGTGGCCTCGGCCTGACGACAGGAACACTCCCGCGCGGCACCGCGCGGGAGCCTCACAGTTTCGGATCCCATCCATGACAATGGCGCAAACCACGGCGACAGGAGTACCGGTCGCCACCCCGGCTGCGGGCGGCTTTCAGTTGGCCAGCCGGTTACGGTCGCTTGGCCTGGCGCTGGTTGTGCCGGCCCTGCTGCTGATCTTCTGGCATGTCGCCACGACGAACCGGTGGACGCGCCTCATTCCGACACCATTCGAGACATCAGCATACATGGTCGATTTCGTCTGGGGAGGAATCTACGACGATGCCTTCTCCGGCACGGCCCACATTCATCTTCTGGCCTCGATGACGCGCGTCTATGGCGGGTTCGCGCTCGCCGCGCTTTTCGCCCTGCCCATCGGGCTGCTGATCGGGCGCATTCCGCTCGCCCGGCAGCTTCTCGATCCCTTCTTCCAGCTGATGCGTCCGATCCCCGTCACGGCATGGCTGCCGCTGTCGATGATCCTCTTTGGATTGGGAGCGAGATCAGCCTTCGCCCTCGTCTTCCTGGGAGCGTTCTACCCGATCCTGCTGAACACAGTCTTCGGCGTGAAGAATGTGGACGGCAAGCTGTTCGAAGCGGCCTCGATGCTCGGCTGCAAGGGCAATGCGCAGTTCTTCCGCGTCGTTCTGCCCGCCGCGCTGCCCTCCATCTTCACGGGGCTGCGGCTTGGTCTTGGTCTGGCATGGTTTGTTATCGTCGTGGGCGAAATGACAGGTGTGCCGCAGGGCCTGGGCGCGGTCATCATGGATGGCCGCACGCTGTCACGGACCGAGCTTGTCATCTGCGGCATGATCATCATCGGGATCGCTGGATTCATCTCGGACCGTATCGTCGTGGCCATCGGCAACCGCATGCTGCGCTGGAGCCCGAACCATCATGGCTGAACCGTCGCTTCCCATCATCGAGATCAGGAATGTCTCGAAGACATTCCAGCTGCAGGGGCAGGAGGTCCAGGCGCTGAAGGGTGCCAACCTTGCCATCCGCAAGGGCGAGTTCATCACCCTGATCGGAGCGTCCGGCTGCGGCAAGTCCACGCTGCTGCGCATCATGGCCGGCTTCGAGCAGCCGACCAGCGGCGAAGCGCTGATGTGGGGCAAGCCGATCACGGAACCGGACCCGCAGCGCGGCATGGTGTTCCAGGATTACGCGCTGTTTCCCTGGCTGTCGGTCAGGGACAACATCGCCTTTGGACCCACCTCGCGCGGCGTTCCCAGGGTCCAGGCGCGCGAAATCGTTGAGCGGTTCATCGACATGGTCGGCCTCAGCCGGTTTGCCGATGCCTATCCGCACCAGCTTTCCGGCGGCATGCGGCAGCGCGTCGCCATCGCGCGCGTGCTCGCCAATGATGCCGAAGTCGTGCTGATGGACGAGCCGTTCGGCGCACTCGACGCCATGACCCGCGAACGCCTTCAGGAGGAACTGCTCGACATCTGGCGCAGCACGAAGCTCACGGTCGTGTTCGTCACCCATGCCATCGAGGAGGCGATCTTCCTCGCCGACCGTGTGGTGGTGATGACGCCGGGACCGGGCCGGATCGAGAGCGACAATCCCATGACCCTGCGCCGCCCGCGCGATATCGCCTCGCCAGAGTTCAACGACATCCGCCGCTTCATGTCCGGCAAACTGCACAGCCACCACGGCATAAAGGCAGCCTGATCCATGCGACCGGAAGACCGCCTGCCCTACACCGCGAGCATCGACCGCCCGCGCCTGTCGCTGCCCGATGGCAAGCGCGTCGCCGTTTGGCCGGTCGTGAATGTCGAGCACTGGCTGATCGACAATCCCATGCCTCGGCAGGTTCTGTCAGCACCGACGGGCGCCACGTTGCAGCCTGATGTGCCGAACTGGGCCTGGCACGAGTACGGCATGCGCGTCGGATTCTGGCGGTTTCTGGAGGCGTTCACGTCACGCGGCATTCGCCCCACCCTGTCGATCAATGGATCGGTCTGCACCGCCTATCCCCGTCTGGCGGAAGCCGCCCATGCCGCGGGCTGGGAGTTCATGGGCCATGGCTTCGTGCAGGTACCGACGCACCGGGTCGCGGACCAGAAGGCGATGATTGCGCAGACCATCGACGCCATTGCGGCGATGACCGGCAAGCGCTGCACCGGCTGGCTCGGGCCGGGACTGACAGAGACGCTTGAAACACCCGATCTGCTTGCGCAGGCCGGCATCGGATGGATCGCCGACTGGGTGGCGGATGATCTGCCCTCACGCCTGAAGACTGCGCATGGCGATGTGCTGACCATGCCGTACTCGGTGGAGCTCAACGACATTCCGGTTCAGATGATCCAGCATCACGCCGCGTCCGAGCTTCTCGCACGCACGCTGGCAACCGCCGACCGCCTGCTGGCGGAATCCGCATCGCCCGGCCCGCTGGGCGGGGCCAAGATCATGAGCTTCGCGATCCATCCCTACATCACCGGCGTTCCGCACCGCATCGCCAAGCTGGAGATGCTGCTGGATGAACTGATGAGCCGCGATGGTCTCGTCTTCATGCAGGGCGAGGACATTGCGCAATGGTACCGCAGCACCGGCGCGCATGTCTGATCCCGTGGTCTGGAACGGCCTGACACAGGAGCTGCTCGACAGCGCCTACAACAACATGGTCGCGGTGGCAGACAGCGGCGAACGCATATCTGGCTGGACCGAGCGCTCGCGCGAGCTGCGCCAGCGACACCCCGCAGAATGCGACATCGCCTATGGCCCGCTTGCGCGCAACCGCATCGACATCTTCCGCAACGGCAACCGCGATGCGCCGCTTCTCGCCTTCATCCACGGCGGCTGGTGGCAGCGCAACAGCAAGGAGGTCTTCTCCTGCATGGCGCTGGGGCCAATGGCTGCCGGGTTCGATGTCGCGCTGATCGGATACACGCTGGCACCGGAGGCACGGCTCACGCAGATCGCGGCCGAATTGCGCGTCGCGCTGGATGTGCTGGCTGGATTGCAGGCAACAGCCGGGCGAACTTCGCGCTGCATCCTGTCGGGCTGGTCAGCGGGCGGGCATTTGACAGCGCTGACGCTGGATCATCCCCTTGTCGCTGCGGGTCTGTCGATCAGCGGCGTCTTTGATCTGGAGCCCATCCGGCATTCCTATATCAACATCAAGCTTGGCCTCGACAGCGGGGAGGCCACTGCACTCAGTCCATCGCACCGCGATCCACCATCCAAACCGCTGGTCCTCGCCTATGGCCTGGACGAACTGCCCGAACTGCAGCGGCAATCCGTCGATCATGCGGCGCGTTGCCAGGCGGCGGGTTCACCGGCCCGTCTGCTGGGCCTGAAGGGCCGCGACCACTTTTCCATCCTCGAAGAACTTGTTGCGGCGGATGGTGCGCTGACCACCGAACTGGCTGTCATTGCGCGAGGTCACGCATCACCGTGATCAGGTCGGATTTTCCCTCGAAGCCTATGCCGGGCAGATCCGGCATGGTGATGTGGCCGTCGATCACCTTCACCCCGTCAGGAAACCCGCCATAGGGTTGGAAAAGTTCGGGATAGCTCTCGTTGCCACCCAGGCCAAGACCTGCCGCGATGTTGAGCGACATCTGGTGTCCGCCATGCGGAATGCAGCGGGTGGGTGACCAGCCGCATTGCTCCAGCACATCAAGCGTGCGCAGATACTCGACAAGCCCGTAGGACAGCGCGCAATCGAATTGCAGCCAATCGCGATCCGGCCGCATGCCGCCGTGGCGCAGGAGATTGCGCGCATCCTGATGCGAAAAGAGGTTCTCGCCTGTCGCCATCGGGCCGGGATAGAACTCGCCCATCGCGGCCTGCAGCGCGTAGTCCAGCGGATCACCGATCTCCTCGTACCAGAACAGCGGATATTGCCGCAGCATCTTGGCATAGGCGATGGCCGTCTCCAGGTCGAAGCGGCCGTTGGCATCCACAGCAAGCCGGGCCTGGCTGCCGATCTCCTTCAGCACGGCCTCAATGCGGCGCTGGTCCTCGCCAAGCGTCGCGCCTCCGATCTTCATCTTCACGACAGTGTAGCCCCGGTCGAGATAGGAGCGCATCTCGGCGCACAGCGCACCGTCATCCTTGCCAGGGTAGTAATAGCCACCGGCGGCATAGACAAAGACGCGGGGGTTGGCCTCGCGGCCCTTGCGCTCGGCCAGCAGGCGAAAAAGCGGTTTGCCCGCGATCTTCGCGACCGCATCCCAGACCCCCAAGTCGATGGTGGCGACCGCGACGGAGCGCTCGCCATGCCCGCCCGGCTTCTCGTTGGTCATCATCGCGGCCCAGATCTTGTGCGGGTCGAGATTGTCGCCGGTTTCGTCGACCAGCGTTTCAGGCACAGCCTGCAGCACCCGGTCGCGGAAACGCTCGCGGATCAGACCGCCCTGTCCATAGCGACCGTTGGAATTGAAGCCGTAGCCCACGACCCTCCGCCCGTCGCGCACCACATCCGTCACCACCGCCACGAGGCTCGCGGTCATCTTCGAGAAATCGATGTAGGCGTTGCGGATGGGCGAAGCGATGGGCTTCGTGACCTCGCAGATATCGATGATACGCATGAAAGCTCCGTGGCTGGCGGCGCTCTGAATGCCGCACATGGGGGTTGGGTTCAACCCATTGCGGCAATGAAAAGCGCTTGCGTCAGCCCCAGAGCTCCCGACCATAGCCCCGGATGGTGCTGCCCTCGTACATCAGGCCCGGCATGCGGTCCTGTGCCAGCAGAAGCGGCCCGTCCAGATCGACATAGGCCGCGCGGGCCGCGATCAGCAGGGCAGGTGCCATGGCGAGCGAGGTGCCGACCATGCAGCCCACCATGATCTCGAGGCCAAGCTTTTCCGCTGCGTCCGCCATGACGAGCGCCTCGGTGAGGCCGCCGGTCTTGTCGAGCTTGATGTTGATGGCCTGGTATTTTCTCGCGACCGCAGGCAATGTCTCTCGGGTGTGCACGCTCTCGTCCGCGCACAGCATGACCGGCGACCGGAAGCCCAGCAGCGCGTCATCGCCGCCCGCCGGAAGCGGCTGCTCGATGAGTTCGACGCCTACCGCAGCGCAGGCCGCTGCATTGGCCGCAAGGTTGCCTTCGGTCCAGGCCTCGTTGGCATCCACCACCAGACGCGCATGGGGAGCGCCGCGCCGCACGGCAGCGATGCGCGCGACGTCGCCCTCGCCACCCAGCTTCACCTTGAGCAACGGGCGTTGGCAGGCCGCTCTCGCCGCCGACTCCATGCTCTCGGGCGTCCCCAAACTGAGTGTGTAGCAGGTGATGACAGGTTGCGGTTCGGGCCTTCCGGCAATCTCCCAGACGCGCCGCCCCTGTCGTTTGGCGGCGAGATCCCACAGGGCGCAATCCAGTGCATTGCGGGCCGCACCGGCCTCAAGTCCGGCAATCAGGGCTGCATGCTCGCCGCCTGATCTGAGCCTCATCGCCTGCGTCGCGATGGCGGCAGCGATGCCGTCCGCTGTTTCGCCATAGCGCGGATAGGGCACGCATTCGCCCCGCCCCATATGCGGGCCATCACTGACCGTCGCCGTGACGACAACGGCCTCGGTGCGGCTGCCGCGCGAAATGGTGAAGGTCCCCGCGATGGGGAACTTTTCGACGGCAACGGCAAGTTTGAGCGGGGGGAAGGATTTACTCACTGCGCTTCCGAGCGGATCTTTTCAAGCGCTGCACTGGTGAGGAAGCTGGAGCGCGTGAGCCTGCGCACCTCCGCCGCCGCGTCGATGGCGGCAAGGATGCCCTGATCCATCGAGATGTTGGCGCGAACGGACTTGCCGCTTTCGATGAGGAGGGGAACGGAAATCAGCGATGCGCCTTCGGCGATTGCTTCGCGGACGTCTGCATCATGGCCGATGGCCTCAAGCGACCGAGGCATTGGGACAGCTTCTGAACCGCCCATCTCGTTGACCCAGTCGGCAAGCACTTCAACTGCAGATTTCCAGGTTTCGTCCATCGTCGATCCCATGGCCGTGCAGCCGGGCAAATCCGGGAACGAGATGCCATACGCCCCGGTCTCCCCTTCCAGGATCGCGATATAATGAGCCATTCCAATCGTCTTTCCAGCCTGCGGCCTTTGCTATGCTCCGGGCCACGAACTTCCTGATCTCGACATGGCGTGGAACTCAGATCACGCCTGCTCTTGCCGGGTGACGAAATTGATCATGTTTCGTGCCATCGGCATTCATCCACCCGTCGCGCTCAAGCCGAGCAATGATCTTCTTGCGATCCGTTTCCATCAGATTTGCCCGCTTGCCGCCCCAGTGCATTGATTGGAAAACTGTCGAATAACTCGGTAGCAGCGCGCGCCGGTCTATGCGCACATAGATACACAAAATTGACCTCTGTGCAATGCTGTCTTTGGACCGGTATTGCCATCCGGCGACATTGCCGCCCTCGTTCGCACTGGACTCCCCACCCCCCGACCCCATATTCAGTCCTCACCGCCCCCGCACCCAACCTGACGGAGCCTTCGCCATGCTCAGCCGCCGCCGTTTCACCGGTCTCGCCGCCGCATCCGCCGCAACGGCCATGACCCTTCCCGCCCGCGCACAGGCAGCCGAGAAGGTGATCTTCGGCACCAACTGGCTGGCGCAAGCCGAGCATGGCGGTTTTTATCAGTCTGTTGCCGACGGCACCTATCGCAAGCTCGGCCTCGACGTGACCATCGCGCCCGGCGGGCCGCAGGCCAACAACCGCATGCTGCTGCCCGTGGGCCGCATCGATTTCTACATGGGTGGCAACATGCTGCAGGCCTTCTCGGCGGTGGAGCAGAAGATACCGACCATTGCCGTGGCCGCCAGCTTCCAGAAGGAGCCGCAGGTGCTGATCGCGCATCCCGGTGAGGGCTTCGAGACCTTCCTGGACCTGAAAAAATCCAACGACATCTTCGTCTCGAAGGAAGGCCTCGCCTCGTTCTTCCAGTGGATGAAGACCGAGCACGGCTTCCGCGAAGAGCAGACCAAGCCCTACACCTTCAACCCGGCGCCCTTCCTCGCCAACAAGAAGGCGGTGATGCAGGGCTATCTCTCGTCCGAGCCGGTCGCCATCGAACAGGCCGCGGGCTTCAAGCCCAGGGTATTCCTGCTGGCCGACCATGGCTTCGACACCTATTCCACCACCATCGAGACACGCACCGAACTGGTGGAGAAGAAGCCGGACATGGTACGCAAGTTCGTCGAAGGTTCGATCCTGGGCTGGTACAACTATCTCTACGGCGACAATGCCGCCGCCAACGCGCTGATCAAGAAGGACAATCCCGACATGTCCGATAGCAAGATTGCAGCGGGCATCCAGTTGATGAAGGCCAATGGCATCGTCGACAGCGGTGATACGCTGCAGCTCGGCATCGGCGCGATGACCGACGCCCGCATGAAGAGCTTCTTCGACAAGATGGTGAAGGCCGGTCTCTACAAGGCGGACCTGGATTACAAGAAGAGCTACACGCTCCAGTTCGTGAACAAGGGGCTTGGCAAGGAGCTGAGGAAGTAAGACAAGGCGCGGGATGTCCCGTATCCTCGTCTCCCTCAGTCACATCCGCAAGGAATTCGCCAACGGCACCGTGGCCCTGGAAGACTTCGCCATGGATGTGCGCGAGGGTGAATTCCTGTCGCTGCTGGGCCCCTCGGGCTGTGGCAAATCCACAGCGCTGCGTCTGATCGCAGGGCTGGCGGATGTGTCATCGGGCAGCATCACCTGGCCGTCGGGTGGATCGGCCAAGAGCGACATCGGCTTCGTCTTCCAGGAGCCGACACTGATGCCCTGGGCCAGCGTCACCGACAACGTGTATCTGCCGCTCAAGCTGAAAGGCCTGTCGCGGGCCGACGCCATGCCAAAGATCATGGAGACGCTTGCTCTGGTCGGCCTCTCGGACTTTGCCCATGTCTATCCGCGCGAGCTTTCGGGCGGCATGAAGATGCGCGTTTCCATCGCCCGGGCGCTGGTGACCGAGCCGAGGCTGCTGCTGATGGACGAGCCGTTTGCGGCGCTGGACGAGATCACGCGGTTCAAGCTCAACGATGACATCCTGCGCCTGAAGGCGGCCCGCAACGTCACGGTGATCTTCGTCACGCATTCGGTGTATGAAAGTGTCTATCTGTCGTCGCGCATCATCGTCATGGCGGCCCGTCCAGGGCGCGTCGTGGCCGACATCGCGGTGGATGCGCCCTATCCGCGCAACGAGGATTTCCGCACGACGGCGGCGTACACGCAGACCTGCAAGGCGGCTTCGCATGCGCTGCACGGAGCGATGGCGGCCCATGACCATCTGTGAGGGGGGATTTACTTCCCCTTCTCCCTTGGGAGAAGGAGTCATGCCAGGCATGACGGATGAGGGTGAATCCCTGAACTCAGAGGTTTGCCCTCATCCGTCTGCCAGTGCAGACAAATTTATGCAGTCTGCAAAATTTGCTGCGGGGAGCCACCTTCTCCCGAGGGAGAAGGAGAGACGGCATCCATGAACCCCCAATCCCTTCTCTCACGCTACGGCCTGCCGCTGTTGCTCGCCATTGCCATCATCGGCTGGTGGGAATGGTCGGTCTGGGTCAACGCCATTCCGCCCTACAAGCTGCCCTCGCCCTCCGGCATCGTCGAAGCCCTGATCAAGGACTGGCCGGTGCTGTCGGTTTCGATGTGGGTGACGTTGCAGACCACGCTGACAGGCATGTTGCTGGCCTTCGCGGGTGGCGTCGCTCTGGGCGTGCTCCTGGGCATGGTCAAGACGGCCGAGAACATGCTTTTCCCCTATGCGGTCGTGCTGCAGGTCACGCCGGTCATCGCCATCGCGCCGATCCTGCTGATGTACTATTCCGCCCCCACCGTGGTGCTGATGACGGCCTTTCTCGTGACCTATTTCCCGGTGCTCTCCAACACCATCACCGGCATGCGATCGACCGATCGCGGGCTGGAAGCACTGTTCGATCTCTACGGAGCATCAGCCTGGCACCGGATCATCCTGCTGAAGCTGAAGACGGCACTGCCCTATATCCTGACAGGCTTCAGGATCGGCGGGCCACTGTCACTCATCGGCGCTGTCGTCGCAGAGATCGCGGCAGGCACGGCGGGCGCGGGCTCGGGCCTGGCCTACCGCATCATCGAGAGCACCTACAGGCTCAATGTGCCGCGCGCCTTTGCAGCATTGCTCCTGCTGTCGGTGATGGGCATTGTCATCTTTTACGCCATTGTCATTGTATCCCACATGATGCTGAAGGACTGGCATGAGAGCGCCATGAAGAAGGAACGCTGAGGGGCAATGGCTGCAATGCTGATCAGAAATGCACGGGTGCCACGGTGCCTTGCGCGCGATGTCGAGAATGGGCCCGGCGATTTCGCGCTGGTCGATATCACCATCGAAGACGGCAATATCGCGGGCATGCATTCTGCAGGCTCCAGGCCTTGGCCAGTCGAAGGGTCGACGGCTGACGAAAACATCGACCTCGATCATGGCATCGTCTTCCCCGGCTTCGTCGAATGCCACACACATCTCGACAAGGGCCACATCTGGCCACGCCGTGCCAACCCGAACGGCACGTTCCCCGGTGCGCTGGAAAACGTTATGGCAGATCGCGAGGCCAACTGGTCCGCCCGGGATGTTGCGGCCCGCATGGATTTCGCGCTGCGCTCGGCCGAGCATCACGGCGTGAGCGCCATCCGCACCCATATCGATTCACTCGGCAAGCAGATCGGCATTTCCTGGCCCATGCTCGCGGAAACGCGCGCGCGCTGGAAGGACCGCATCGCACTGCAGGCAACGCCACTGTTCGGCATCCAGTTCGCACTCGATCCAGTGCATATGCGCGATGTCGTGGCTGCGGTGAAGCAATACGGCAACGGCACGTTCGGCTGCGTCAGCTACATGATCCCGGAGCTTGACCAGGCGCTCGACATCATGTTTCGCGCGGCCATCGACAACGGCTTCGATCTCGACTTCCACGTGGACGAATCTGCCGATCCTGCGGCGCGCTCGCTGGAACGAATCGCGGCGGCGGCACTCCGCCACAGGTTCACCGGCAAGATCCTCTGCGGCCATTGCTGCTCGCTGGCCCTGCAGGGACCGGAGGACGAAAAGCGCATCATAGCGATGGTGAAGGAAGCTGGCATGGCGATCGTCTCGCTGCCGATGTGCAACATGTACCTTCAGGATCGCAAGCAGGGCCGCACACCGCGCTGGCGAGGCGTGACCTCTCTGCATGAACTGAAAGCGGCAGGCGTGCCGGTGATGGTGTCATCCGACAACACACGCGATCCGTTCTATGCCTATGGCGACCTCGACACGCTGGAAGTTTTCCGCGAGGCCACGCGGATATTGCAGCTTGATCATCCCTTCGCGGATTGGCCAAAGGCGGTCACGATAACGCCCGCCGATGTCATGGGTTTGCCGACGGCAGGCCGCATCGCTGCTGGGATACCTGCCAACCTCGTGCTCTTCAAGGCGCGGAACTGGACGGAACTTCTGTCCCGTCCGCAGACCGACCGCGTCGTTCTGCGCCATGGCAAACGGCTTGAAACCGTGCTTCCGGATTACCGTGAGCTGGACGGACTTGCGGGGATGCGGCCGTGAGTTGCAGGACCACAGACCGAATGCCACCGAGGTAAGACAATGACACGCACCAACATCCCCGCCCTGAAAGCCCGCCTCGGCCATTTGCGCATCGAGGACAATCCGGCGCTGGTTCAGCAGAAGTCCCGCGACTTCTACTGGTACTCGCCGCCTCTGAAGCGCCAGCTCGCGAGTGTCACGGCCGATGCGATCGTGTCCGTCACATCCCAGCAGGACGTGATCGACACGCTCGCGGCCTGCCATGCGCTGGGCATTCCCGTCACACCGCGCGCGGCTGGTACCGGCAACTACGGCCAGGCCATGCCACTGTCCGGCGGCGTGGTGCTGGATCTGTCCGGTTTCAACAAGGTGTTGAAGGTCTCGGCAGGACGCCTCGTCTGCGAGCCTGGTGCCATCATGGAAGCGATCGATCACGAGACGCGCGCGATGCCCAACCCGCAGGAAATCCGCCTCCATCCCTCAACCTACGCAACGGCATCGCTCGGTGGTTTCATTGCGGGTGGTTCTGGCGGTGCGGGTTCGATCAAATGGGGCGGCCTGCGCGACTGGGGCAATGTCATCCGCCTGCGCGTCGTCACCATGGAGGCGACGCCGCGCGTGCTGGAGCTGACGGGCTCAGACCTGCACAAGGTCTGCCACGCCTATGGCACCAACGGCATCATCACCGAGGTGGAAGTGCCGCTGGCACCCGCCTACGACTGGATCGACGTCATCGTCGGGTTCGACAGCCTGGAGCGGGCGGCGATCTATGCCAACCAGCTGGGCGAGCAGGACGGTTTGCTGCTGAAGGAACTCGCCGTCGTCGCCGCCCCGGTGCCGCATGACTATTTCCTGCGCCACAGGAAGTTCATCCCGCGCGACAAGTCCATCGCCGTGGTCATGGTGGCGCGCCATGCGCTGGACGCACTGCTGGCATTTACCCGCACGGTGAAGGATGCCGAGGTGCTGGTGAACACATCAGTGATGTCCGACGCCGACACGAAAGGCCTCCCGCCGGGCTACGAGCTGGGGTGGAACCACACGACGCTCAGGGCTTTGCGCATCGATCCCACGATCACCTATCTGCAGGTGCTCTACCCCTTTCCGAATTCGGTCGAGACCATGATGAAGATCCACCGGCATTTCGGCGACGAATTGCCCGCGCATCTCGAATTCGTGCGTTTCGACGGCAAGGTGACGGCCTTCGGTCTGCCGCTGGTGCGCTTCACCACGGAAGAGCGGCTGGAGGAGATCATGCGCATCCACGAGGACATGGGCGCACCGATCTTCAACCCGCACCGCTATACGCTGGAAGAAGGCGGCATGAAGCAGACCAACGACGTGCAGCTCGCCTTCAAGCGCGAGGCCGACCCGCAAGGCCTGCTCAACCCGGGCAAGATGGTGGCCTGGGAAGACCCGACATTCGACTACAAGGACGGCAAGACATACATGTTCCCGGCGCTGGGGGGGTGAGGCCCTTGCCTTCCTTCTCCCCTTGCGGGAGAAGGTGGTCGGCAATTGCCGACCGGATGAGGGGTTTCTCAGTTCTGACGGGTCAATGCGACCCCTCACCCGTCATGCGTTCCGCATGCCACCCTCTCCCGCAAGGGGAGAGGGGAAAAACGCACCGCTGGATGTCAACGGACTTATGCTCACTGGAATTCTCGCAGGTCTCGCCGCAGGCG
>JANMFA010000453.1:0-8444 GCA_031377545.1 Hyphomicrobiales bacterium
GCCGCGCCGCCTGCTAAATCCCTTGCAATGACCTCCCGCCGCCTCGATCATCTCGTCCTGCCCGCCCGCGATCTGGATGCGCAGGCTGCATTCTATGAGCGCCTCGGCTTTCGCGTGGGCAGCCGCAACATCCATCCGTGGGGTACGGAAAACCGGATTGTCCAGTTTGATGGTTGCTTTCTGGAGCTGATCACACTGGGCAACACATCAGTGCCGCCCGATCCAGCTCCGCGCTTCTTTTCCTTCGGTGCGCATGTCGGGAACTGGCTCGCGACAGAAGGCGATGGCATGTCCATGCTGGCCTGCGACAGCCCCGATGCGAAGGCAGACGCGGCTTGGCTCCATCAGGCCGGAATTGCCGAATACGAATCTTTCTCGTTTGGTCGCAAAGGCAAACGGCCAGATGGAACAGAGATGGAAGTGGCGTTCTCGCTGGCCTTTTCTGCGCCTTCCGTCATGCCGGATTTGTGTTTTTTCGTCTGCCAGCATCACAATCCCGAGAATTTCTGGAACACTGTGTTTCAGCAGCATGAGAACACCGTGCAGGGCGTCAGTCGTGTCGTGGTCCTGCGAGACGATCCGCAGGAAATGGCGGCCTTTCTCAAGGGCTGGCTGGGTGGAACGCCGCGTTTTGATGCCGGTGACGTCACGATGCCGACACAGCGCGGCGCTCTGTCGGTCTGGTCACCGGCCACGGCCAAAGCCGAGTTCGGCGACGATCCAGCACTTTTTGACGGGCGCAAGGCCCGCTTTGGCGCAATTGTCTTCAATGTTGCCCGGCTTGGCGCGACAGAACTTGCCTTGCGCCGCAACAATGTGCCGCATCGCAAGGAGAACGGTCGCCTTGTGGTGCCGTCCGGTGCGGCTTTCGGTGTCCTGCTGGCATTCGAGGAGAGCGCCACATGATCCGCGCCCTGATCCTGCTTTTCATTGCAGGCGTGGCGGGGCTGATTGCCTACCTCGCTTTCGTGGGCGAATGCACGGGTGGAACAGTCGTGCGTTCCGAGCAGCAATGTCGCGAAAATCTGAGCCAGAGCCTGTGCCGCACCATCTTTGCGCGAGCGAATGACGTGGCGCGCAATGCCGGTTCGGTTTACATGAGCCCGACGGAATGCTCCGTCGCTTTCGGCAGTTGCCTGGACCATGCCACCATCGTTGGAGGCTACGTGCCGGCCCCGGCTGGATTTTGCGTCAGGGCGAGCGGCGAAACATTGTCGTCGATGCAACCCATCTACCGCAGGGCCGCCTCCCGCTGATCATCATGTGCTGGAAGAGATAATGCTGCTAAACAATTCAGTCCATGTTGGAAATGTCACATTTTCCAACTCTGCTCCGTTGGCTCTGATTGCCGGGCCATGCCAACTCGAAAGCCGTGACCATGCCTTTGACATGGCAGGTGCATTGAAGGAGATGGCGACGAAGCTCGGCATCGGCCTTATCTACAAATCTTCCTATGACAAGGCCAACCGCACCAGCGGGAAGGGTGCCCGTGGTCTCGGCATGGAAAAGGCACTGCCGATTTTCGCGGATATCACGGCCAAACTCGGCCTTTCCGTGCTGACCGACGTGCATGAACCCGCGCATTGCGCCGCAGTCGCGCATGCCGTCGATATCCTACAGATCCCGGCCTTCCTGTGCCGACAGACGGATCTTCTTGTGGCAGCCGCGAAAACCGGTCGCATCGTCAACGTCAAGAAAGGCCAGTTTCTGGCACCCTGGGACATGAAGAACGTCGCGGCCAAGATCACGGAAGCGGGCAACCCGAATGTGATGCTGACCGAGCGCGGTGCTTCCTTTGGCTACAACACGCTTGTGTCTGACATGCGTTCATTGCCGATCATGGCGGCAACAGGCGCACCGGTCATTTTCGACGCCACGCACTCCGTGCAGCAGCCGGGCGGGCAGGGCAGTTCAACCGGCGGCGACCGCACCATGGTCCCCGTTCTGGCCCGCGCTGCCGTGGCCGTGGGGGTTGCCGGCGTCTTCATCGAGACGCATCAGGATCCGGACAATGCGCCCTCCGACGGCCCCAATATGGTGCCGCTGAAAGATATGCCGCAGCTCATCGCGCAACTCATGGCCTTCGACCGTCTGGCGAAGGCCGGGCTGGCGTGAACCCCAACACGCTTCTTCTCGTTCTGGGGTTTACCGGCCTGGCGGCCAACGTTGCGATCCGCATCGTTGATCCCATCGTGCCCTTGCTGGCGCGGGAGTTCGATGTCGCTGTTACCACTGTGGCGCTGCTCGCTTCGGCCTATACGCTGCCCTACGCGCTGGGGCAGCCCGTTCTGGGGCCGCTGGGTGACTCAAAGGGCAAGGCGAAGGTCATGTCGATCGCGCTCTTTGTGCTGGCTGCGGCACTCACTGCCAGCATGTTCGCCCGGAACGTGACGGAACTGGCGATCTGCCGCGCGATTTCGGGGCTGTCGGGCGGGGCAAGCATTCCGCTGGCCATTGCCATGATCGGCGACCGGTTTCCGCTGGAGAAGCGCCAGCTCGCGCTCAGCCGCTATTTGCTCGCGGTCATCATCGGCCAGCTGTCGGGGGCGCCTCTGGCGGGTGTGCTGTCGGAAAGCATCGGCTGGCGACCCGTTTTCGGCATCGCTGCTGTGATCGCGCTGGCCGCAGGAATCGCGGTACGGCTCATGATCAAGCCCCGCAAGGATATCGTTCGCCCGCCGTTCAATCTGGTCCTGATCCGCGCAAACTATGCGAAGATCCTTGCCAATCCGCTGGCCAAATACTGCTACGGTGCGGTCGCGGTGGAAGGAGCCTTCATCTACGGCTTCCTGCCCTATGTTGCGGCCTTGCTGGAAGAGCGCGGTGCGGGCAGCGTCAAGGAGGCTGGATTCGTGGTTGCCGGCATCGGCTGCGGTGGCCTTGTGTTCAATCTGCTTCTGCCAAGCCTGCTCAGGAACCTGTCACGCACGACGGTGATGCGCGTCGGCGCCTGGGTGATTTTCCTCGGCATGATCGGCGTCGGTACTGGCCCGACCTGGCCCATCGAGATGGCGGCATTCACGGTGGTGGGTCTGGGCTTCTATATGCTGCACACCGGCATCCAGATCGAGGCAACGGAGCTGGCACCCGATGCCAGGGGATCGGCGGTTGCGCTGCACGCCTTCAGCCTGTTCCTCGGCATGGCGCTGGGGCCTGTGATCTACGGCGTGCTGATTCCGGCGGTTGGTGCGCCCTTGGCTGTATCCTTTGGCGGCATGATGGTGCTGGTCGCAGGTCTCGCCACGGCTGCGAAGTTTCAACGCCCGCGGTAGGGCGGCACACCCTGATCCGGCAGGAACAGGTTCGCGGGCAATTTTCCTGTCTGGAAGAACACATCGATGGGGATGCCGCCACGCGGATACCAGTAGCCGCCGATGCGGAACCATGTCGGCTTCAGCAGCGCAACCAGCGTCTTGCCGATCCCAACCGTGCAATCCTCGTGAAAGGCACCGTGGTTGCGGAAGCTGGTAAGATAGAGCTTCAGGGACTTCGACTCGACCAGCCATTTGCCCGGGACATAGTCGATGACCAGAATGCCGAAATCCGGCTGGGCGGTTACCGGGCAGATCGAGGTGAACTCGGGGCATGTGAAGCGCGCGACATAAGCCGTTCCGGGATGCGGATTCGGAACGCGGTCCAACGTGGCTTCCTCCGGCGATTGCGGGATCGATACGGCCTTGCCGAGCTGTGCGGTTTCGATTTTAGCCATGGTCGCGGGTCTGCCTTGCAGGAATTCTGGGGTTGTCGGGCTTTTCGCCGATAACAGGCTCCGCTACAAGCCCGGTCACCAATCCCGTCCAGAATATGAGAAGGCCAGCCCCATGACCGCCATTGTCGATCTCGTTGCCCGTGAAATCCTCGACAGCCGGGGCAATCCCACAGTCGAAGTGGATGTGATCCTGGAGGATGGCTGCATGGGCCGCGCTGCGGTTCCCTCTGGTGCCTCGACAGGTGCGCATGAGGCCTCCGAATTGCGAGACGGCGGCAAGCGCTATCTCGGCAAGGGCGTATCCAAGGCCGTCGACAATGTGATGACCACGATCCACGACGCCATCGTTGGCATGGATGCCGAGGATCAGGTTGCCATCGACGAGGCCATGATCCGGCTGGATGGGACAAAGACCAAAAAGAAACTGGGTGCGAACGCCATTCTCGGCGTTTCTCTGGCCGTCGCCAAGGCCGCCGCAGAAGCGCGCGGCCTGCCGCTCTATCGCTATGTCGGCGGTTCATCGGCCCGTGTACTCCCCGTGCCGATGATGAACATTGTCAATGGTGGCGCGCATGCGGATAACCCGATCGATTTCCAGGAATTCATGATCATGCCGACGGGAGCCAAGAGCTTCTCGGAAGGCCTGCGCATGGGCGTGGAAGTTTTCCATACGCTGAAGGGCCTGCTCAAAAAGGGCGGACACAACACCAACGTCGGCGATGAAGGCGGCTTTGCGCCCAATCTTGGCTCGGCGGAGGCGGCGCTCGATTTCGTCATGGACGCGATCGGCAAAGCCGGGTTCAAGCCCGGCAAGGAGATGCATCTGGCACTCGATTGCGCCGCGACCGAGTTCTTCAAGGGCGGGGTCTATGACTACCACGGCGAAGGTGTGAAGCGCCCGATCGAGAAGCAGGTGGACTATCTCGCCAAGCTTGCGAAGGACTATCCGATCGTCTCCATTGAGGACGGCATGTCCGAGGATGACTGGGCAGGCTGGAAAATGCTGACGGAGAAGACCGGCGCGACATGCCAACTGGTGGGTGATGATCTTTTTGTCACCAATGTCGAACGCCTGTCGCAGGGCATCAAGGGTGGCTATGCCAATGCCATCCTCGTCAAGGTCAACCAGATCGGCACGCTGACCGAAACGTTGGCTGCGGTCGAGATGGCTCATCGTGCGGGCTACCGCGCCGTGATGTCCCACCGTTCGGGAGAGACCGAGGACAACACCATTGCCGATCTCGCGGTCGCCACGAACTGCGGACAGATCAAGACTGGCTCGCTCGCCCGTTCGGATCGCACAGCGAAGTACAACCAGCTCCTGCGCATCGAACAGCAGCTGGGTGATCAGGCGATTTAAGCTGGCAAGGCTGCATTGAAGGCGCTGGCCTGAGAACCGCGCGCTCGCGATGAGCGCTATCGAAAGTCAGCCTTCCCCAAGCCCGAAGCTTCGCCGCCTTGCCATTCTGGCCATGTTTGTCAGCGTGATGATCTACGGCGTCAATTTCGTCGTGAGCCGTCATGCCGTGCTGAACGGCTTTACGCCCTATGATCTTGCCGCGCTGCGTTTCGGCGTGTCAGGCGTGATTCTCATGCCGTTGTTCCTCAGGGCTGGCGGATTTGGCAATTGCGCAGGCATCGGCTGGGGCAAGGGCGTCGCATTGGCCATCATGAGCGGCGCGCCGATGTCACTGCTGCAGATGGTTGGTCTGTCGCTGGCTCCCGCTGCGCATGGCGCGACGATAGGGCCTGGCCTCGTCGCGACGATCAGCATCGTAGGTGGTGCGCTCCTGTTTGGGGCGAAGCTCACGCGTCAGGGTGTTTTCGGCCTGATCGTGGTGATGATTGGCCTTGGATTTTTCGCCGCAGGCTCAAGCACGGCCCCATCACGCAGCGTGATCATCGGCGATCTGTGCTTTGTGGTGATGGCACTGGTCTGGGGTTGCTATCCGCTGGCACTGCAGAAATGGAAAGCAGACCCCCTCGTCGCAACCTCCATCCTTTGCGTGCTGTCGCTGGCGTATCTGCCGATTTACTGGCTGTTTCTGCCATCCAATCTCGCGTCGATCCCGCTATGGCTGATTGTGGCGCATGCGTTCAATCAGGCAATCTTGAACATGATCGTCGGGTTGTGGCTCTGGGGCTGGGCGGCGCGCACCATCGGAGCATCGGAATCTGGTCGCTTCCCGCCGCTCATACCCGTCATCGGTACGATCATGGCGATCCCCGTGCTCGCTGAATGGCCGGGCCCTTTCCAGTCGATTGCGGTGATTCTTATTGTCGCCGGCCTCCTGTGGATGTCCTGGCGGCGCTGATCAGGAAACACCTGGCTCTCGGCCCAAGGCTGTCCTTGCCGTTGTGCGCGAAACCCATCACAAAGGTGGTGTTCAAGCCGTGGGGGCTGCACCGTGAAATCATGACAAGCGAACCATCAGCACTGCCGGATTTGCCACCGCCCGTACCCCCTCGCAGTGCCGCGTGGCAGCGGCTGCGGACCTATTTCCTGACCGGCGTGGTGATTGCGGGTCCAATCGCCATCACGATCTACCTGACATGGTGGATCGTCGCCTCCATCGACAGCTGGGTGAAACCGATCATTCCGGCGTTCTATCTGCCCGAGACCTATCTGCCTTTTGCCATTCCCGGTTTCGGCTTGCTCGTCGCAATCTTTCTGCTGACGATCCTTGGCTTTCTCACGGCCAATCTCGTGGGGCGGACGATGTTCGAGTTCGGCGAACGTTTGCTGGACCGGATGCCGGTTGTGCGCGGTCTCTACAAGGGCATGAAGCAGATATTCGAGACGGTGTTCTCGCAAGGTGGCACCAGTTTCAAGAAGGTGGGCCTTGTCGAATATCCTTCCCGGGGCATGTGGTCGGTGGTGCTGATCTCCGCAGAACCAAAGGGCGTATTGTCCGCCGGACTGCCTGGCAAAGACGACCATATCGGCGTGTTCCTGCCTTGCGCACCCAACCCGACAACCGGGTTCTTCTTCTACCTTCCGAAGTCAGCCGTGATCGAGATCGACATGAGCCCCGACGATGCGGCCAAGCTTGTTATGTCTGCTGGTCTGATCCAGCCGGAGGAGCAGAAAAAGCTCGAGGTGATGGCAATCAAGGCGCGGCGGAAAGCAAAAGCACCCGTCGAGTTACCCCGCCCTTAGCAGCTTCACCGCCTCATCCCGTTCGAAGAGATACAACAGGACGCGCAAGGCTCTGCCGCGCTCGCTTGCCAGATCAGGGTCGCGCGTATGATGCAGCATCGCATCGTCTCGCGCCATCGCCAGCAGATCACCATGCACCGCGATATCGGCCAGCCGAAAGCCCGGAGCACCGCTTTGCTTGACGCCCAGCACGTCGCCTTCACCCCGCAGCCGCAGGTCTTCCTCGGCGATACGAAAGCCGTCCTCTGTCTCGCGCATGATGCCGATGCGCGCCTTCGCGGTTTCACCCAGCGGGGCCTTGTAGAGCAGGATGCAGGTCGATGATTTGCCGCCACGCCCGACGCGCCCGCGCAACTGGTGCAGCTGTGACAGGCCGAAACGCTCGGCATGCTCGATCACCATGATTGAAGCATTTGGCACGTCAACGCCCACCTCGATCACTGTAGTGCTGACAAGAACGCGCGTTTCGCCCTGCGCAAAGCGCTCGACAGCACGGTCCTTGTCCGGTCCTGGCAGCTGGCCATGCACCAAATCGACGGTATCGCCGAAGAGGGATTTCAGCTGCTGGAATCTCTCCTCCGCGGCCGAGACATCAAGCACTTCAGACTCGGTCACCAGCGGACAGACCCAATAGACCTGCGCTCCTGCCTCAACGGCTCTGCCGATCCCCGTGACAACCTCGTCGAGCCTTTCCAGCGTCACCGAGCGGGTATCGATAGGCTTGCGTCCGGCAGGCTTTTCCCGGAGGATCGACACATCCATGTCGCCGAAATAAGTCAGCACCAGCGTGCGCGGAATGGGCGTCGCCGTCATGACGAGTAGGTCAACGCCATCGCCTTTTGAGGAAAGAGCCAGTCGTTGATGCACGCCGAAGCGGTGCTGCTCATCGACGACAGCGAGCGCCAGATCCTTGAACTGCACCTGTTCCTGAAAAAGGGCGTGTGTGCCGACCACCATATCGATCGTGCCATCCGCAAGACCCTCGAGCGTGCTCCGGCGTTCCGCCGCCTTGTCGCGGCCGGTCAGAAGCGCAACGCGCATCCCCGCCTGTTCGGCGAGAGGCAACATGCGGTCAAAATGTTGACGCGCGAGGATTTCGGTCGGCGCCATCATGGCGGCTTGCCGACCGGCTTCCACGGCGCGCGCCATAGCCAGCAGCCCCACGACTGTCTTGCCCGAGCCAACATCGCCTTGAAGCAGGCGCAGCATGCGGTCGTGTCCCGCCATGTCCTCCGCAATTTCGATCAGGGCCTGCTCCTGACCTGCTGTCAGAGCGAACGGGAGCGCAGCCCGCAGCCGGCTTTCCAGTCGGCCAGTGCCAAGCGTTGGTCGTCCGGCTGCCTTCTTCATCCGCGCGCGTATCATGATGATCGCCAACTGGTTGGCCAGCAGCTCATCATAGGCCAGCCGCTGGCGGACAGCGCTCGCAGGCGACAGCGGGGTCAGATCGGCGGGGTCATGCACCGCTCGCATCGCCTCCCCGAAGGATGGCCATCGGCGTTTGGCGAGCACGGCGCTGTCCTGCCATTCCGCGAAGGCGGGCAGACGCGAAAGCGCTGCTTTTGCTGTCCGGGC
>JANMFA010000480.1:0-5497 GCA_031377545.1 Hyphomicrobiales bacterium
CGCCACTTTCGTCGCCCGCGCCTTGTCGGACGCGTGCTCGAAAGCTGCCTTGGCCTCAGCCATCGGATAGGTCGCGGAGATCATCGCTCCCAGCTTCACCCTCCGGCTTGAGATCAGTTCCGCAGCGGTCGCGAATTCCTCGCAGAAGCGGAAGGTGCCGACGATTTCCAGCTCCTTCGCCACGATGGCATTGATCGGCACGGGCGCATCACCACCCAGTCCGACCAGCACCACGCGTCCACGCGGCTTCAGGGCCGGGATCGCTCCTGCGAGCGCTCTGGGATTGCCCGAGCACTCGAGCAGGGCGTCGATCTGGCCGCGGTTCTCCGTGAAGGGCTGAAGGCCGTCCGGTGTTTCCGCCAGATTGACCGGCACGTCGCAGCCAAGTTTGGTTGCGATATCGAGTGAATGCGCCGTGATGTCGGTGGCGATCACCCGTGCTGCACCTGCCAGTTTTGCCGCCACGATGGCCAGCACACCGATGGGGCCGCAGCCCGTGACGAGCACTGTCTTGCCCTTGAGGTCACCCGCCTGCTTTGCCGCGTGCAGGGCGACGGCCAGCGGCTCGCACAGTGCTGCCTCCGCCGGACTTACAGCCAGATCGATGCGGAAGATGCGGGAACGCGGCGCGGCGAGATATTCGCGGAACAGACCCTGGACATGGGGCATGCGCATGGCGCTGCCGTTGAAGTGCATGTTCTCGCAATGGTTCAGCTCACCGCGCCCGCAGGAGGGGCAAGTGCCGCAGGGCTGACTCGGGTTCACTGCCACGAGATCGCCCTTGGCGAGCCCCGTGACGCCGGAGCCGACGGCTTCCACATGGCCCGAGGCTTCGTGACCAAGCGCCATAGCCTCCTTGACGCGGACCACGCCGAAACCGCCGTGGTGATAGTAATGCAGGTCGGAACCGCAGATGCCGCCCGCCGCCATGCGGACCAGCACTTCGCCTGCTGCGGGCGACGGTTTGCCTTCAGCGAAGGCCTCGACCCTGAGATCATGCGGAGGATGGATCATGATGGCGCGCATAGCGATGTTTCCTGTGATTTAGATAACAGCGGTCATGCCGCCGTCGACATAGATGATCTGGCCGTTGATGTAGTCCGAGGCAGGCGAGGCGAGGAAAATCGCGGCACCCACCAGTTCCTCCGGCTTGCCCCAGCGTTTGGACGGCGTGCGGCCCTTCACCCAGCTGTCGAAGGCCGGATTGTCGATCAGTGCCTGATTCATGTCCGTGATCATGTAGCCGGGGCCGATGGCGTTGGCCTGGATGCCAAGGCCAGCCCATTCCGCTGTCATGGCCTGCGTCAACGACTTGATCCCGCCCTTGGCCGCCGTATAGGGCGCGACGGTGGCTCGTCCGAGGCCGCTCATCAGCGAGCCGATGTTGATGATCTTGCCGTGCCCGCGCGCGATCATGCGCTTGGCAGCCTCGCGTCCGAGGACGAAGGCGCTTGTGAGGTTGGTGTCGATGACGCGCTGCCAGTCGGCGGTTTCAAGCTCCACCATCGGTTTGCGGAACTGGATGCCTGCATTGTTCACGAGAATGTCGATGGCGGTGCCTTCCTTGTCGAACGCTTCAAACGCCGCGCGGATTGCGGGCTCGTCCGTGACATTGAACACCGAGCCTGTGGCACTCATTCCCGTGGCCGTCATCGCCGCAACGGCCTCGGCCACGCGCCTGGCATCGGTGCCGTTGATGATGACGCGGGCGCCAGCCGCCGCCATGCCCTCGGCCATGGCGCGGCCAAGGCCGCGGGACGATCCGGTGATCAGGGCTGTCTTGCCCGCGAGGTTGAAAAGGCTGGTGCTCATGGCTTTGCTTTCAGACGGGGAGAAAACGGATGGGTCAATGCGCGGTCCCAAACGGTTCCGCTTAATGTTTCGGTCACAGGTCGCGCTCCACATCGGTCAGCCGGATGCGTGCCTGATCGATATGATAGCGCATGGCGAGGTTGGCGCTTTCGGGTTGCCCAGCGATGATCGCCTCCGCGATGCGGTTGTGCTCGTCGAGCACGCGGTCGCCACGCAGATAGCCCGGTGCCGTGCCGGACCCTTCCTCCGTGCGTGGCGGCAACAATGCTGTCAGAATCTCGGCGAGCAGGATGTTGCCGCTGGCGCGAGCGACCGCACGGTGGAAATCAAAATCGGAATCGGTGGTTGCTGTGCCCGCGGCAATCCCCGTCTCGAGTTCGCGAATGGTTGCGGCGATGCGCGCGATATCCTCATCGGTCCGGCGTAAGGCGGCCAGCCGTGCCGCCTCGCCTTCAAGGGCAATGCGCACTTCGAAGGAGGACAGGAAATTGGACAGGCCAGATGCGCTGGCGAATCTGAGCAGGCGGCTTGGCGGGCGGTTGCGCACGAAGGTGCCGGCACCTTGCCGCGAGGCGATGAAGCCATCGCTGGCCAGCCGCGTCAGGGCTTCGCGGATCACCGGGCGCGACACGCCAAAATTCTCTGCCAGCTGATTTTCTGTCGGCAGACGGTCGCCGACGGATTTGCCGCCCGAGGCGATATCTTCCAGCAGCTTGCCGTAAACCTGATCGGCAAGACGCTCGCGCGGGCGGGACTCGAGGGACATGGACACGCTTCTTTTATTTGTCTGACAACTTAACCACTCTCTCTTTCCGGGTTCAACCCGGCTTTTCCCTCCTCGGCTTGCAATGCACATTCTTGCCGCTTACGACTTTTGCGCCGCCGCAGAGCCCCAAGAGCCCTGACGCGGGGAGGGACCGTGAGAAAAGCAGCCATCCAGCTCGCGAATGTTGCTATCAGCTTTGTGCTGAAGGACGGCGACCGCTATGATGCGGTGTCGCCATGCACGCTCTCGGTGGCGGAAGGCGAGTTCGTCGCCATCGTCGGTCCGACGGGCTGCGGAAAGTCGACATTGCTCAACGCTGCTGCCGGCTTGCTTGCGCCATCCGGCGGCCAAGTGACGATCCTTGGCGAACCTTTGGCCGGATTGAACGCGCAGGCCGGCTACCTTTTCCAGCAGGATGCGCTGATGCCGTGGAAAACGGCACGGGACAATGTGGCGATCGGCCTCGAGGTGGTGGGGGTCGCACGGGCAGAGGCCCTGAAGCGCGCTGACGCGATGCTGGCCCGAGTCGGCCTGAAGGCCTTTGCCGAGCGCTATCCCCATCAACTGTCGGGCGGTCAGCGCAAGCGGGTGGCACTGGCGCAGGTGCTGGTGCGAGAGCCCAAGATACTGCTGATGGACGAGCCGTTCGGCCCGCTGGATGCTCAGACCCGGCTGATCATGGGTGAATTGCTGCTGGGCCTGTGGCAGGCCGACCGCAAGGCCGTGATGTTCGTGACGCATGATCTCGATGAGGCCATCGCCATGGCCGACCGGGTGGTGATCATGTCAGCCGGACCTGCTGCACGGATTATCGGTGATTTCACGATTGATATCGAGAGACCGAGGGATATCGCCGAAGTGAAGGCAGATCCGAAGTTCCACCGGCTGCATGCGAAGATCTGGGCGGCGCTCAGGGACGAAGTGCGCAAGACCTACCAGATCGAGGAGGTCGCATGACAGGTGTTTCCCGCCCCATGCTGCTGGCGCTGCAATTGCTCGTGGCAGCCGCTTTTATCGCGCTGTGGCATGTCACCACCGCCTATCCCGTTTTCGGCGATGTAAAGACGGCGAAATTTTTCTTCTCCACGCCCTGGGATGTCGGCGCGCGGGTTTACAAAATGGTGGTGGGTGGTGAGGTCTGGTATCACCTCGGCATCACGCTGACCGAAACGGTCCTGGCGTTCGTGATCGGAGCGGTTGGCGGTATCGTGATCGGCTTCTGGTTCGCGCGAAAGCCACTGGTGGCTGCGGTTTTCGACCCTTACGTCAAGGCGATCTACGCCTTGCCGCGCGTGGTGCTGGCACCGATCTTTGCGCTGTGGTTTGGTCTGGGCATCGCGTCCAAGGTGGCGCTGGGTGTGACGCTGGTGTTTTTCATCGTCTTTTTCAATGTGTATCAGGGCGTGCGAGACGTGAACCAGAACGTGCTTGCCAATGCCAGGATGCTCGGCATGAATGAGCGGCAGCTTTTGCGCCATGTCTATTGGCCGTCGGCGCTGGGCTGGGTGTTCTCGTCGCTCCACACGTCGGTGGGGTTTGCGCTGGTGGGTGCCGTGGTCGGAGAGTATCTGGGCTCGGCCGCCGGGATCGGTTATCTCATCCATCAGGCAGAAGGTGTATTCGATGTCACCGGCGTGTTCGCGGGTATGGCCATCCTGATGGTGTTTGTCATCGTCATCGACAGCATCGTGACGCTGGTGGAAAACAGGCTGCTCGTGTGGAAGCCGGGCGAGACGCGGACATAGTCTCGTTTTCTATGCCGGGACGCAGGAGTGGAAACAGAAGGAGGAATCTCAGATGTCCAGTGACAAGCGTCGCATCCTCGGCTGGTTCCTGCTTGTTTTGAACCTTGCATACATCGGGTATGCATTGTTGACAGGGCGGATGGAGGGCCTTGGTGAAATTTTCGGGTGGTTCACGGTGTCGCCCAACATGCCGACGACGCTAGGCCGAAAGCCGGTCGCCTTCATTCTCGGATTTATCGCGCACTGCGCTGCCGCCTGGGTGGGATGGACGATGATCCAGAAGGCGGGAGAGACATGGCCGTGAGATCTTTTCCTTCCCCCCTTGGGGGAAGGTGGCTGCCGGAGGCAGACGGATGAGGGAGAATCCCGATGTCCGTGATTTGCCGTCATCCTGTCGCCAAGGGGCGACCACCTTCTCCCACGGGAGAAGGAGACAAGAAGCAAGGGAGAGACAAATGACCATTACCCGCCGCACATTCACCGCCGGCACAGCCGCGGTTGCCTTTGCCCCCCGCGCCATGGCGCAAGCGCCTGAAAAGGCGAAGATCACGCTGGGCGTCGGCGGCAAGAATCTGCTGTATTACCTGCCGCTGACGATCGCCGAGCGGCGGGGCTACTTCAAGGAATTCGGCCTTGATGTGGCGATCAACGATTTTGCGGGTGGCGCACGCTCGCTGCAGGCGCTGGTTGGCGGGTCTGTCGATGTGGTCACAGGCGCCTATGAGCACACGCTGCGCATGCAGGCGAAGGGACAGGATATCCGCGCCGTCATCGAGCTGCTGCGATTCCCGTCGATCACCATCGGCGTGCGCAAGGATCTGGCGGGGAAGATCAGGTCGGCGGCGGATTTCAAGGGGCTCAAGATCGGCGTGACCGCGCCGGGTTCCTCCACCTTCATCACGGCACAGCATGCCATGGTGAAAGCCGGGCTGAAGCCCAATGACGCTGCCTTCATCGGCATTGGCGGAGGAGCCAGCGGTGTTGCCGCGATGAAGAAGGGCGAGATCGACGTGATCAGCCATCTCGATCCAGTCATTTCCAAGCTGGAAGCGGATGGCGATATCGTCGTGCTGATCGACACACGCACGGAGGCAGGAACGCGGGCCTTGTTTGGCGGCTCGAATCCGGCGGCATGCGTCTATCTCAAGAATGATTTCATCAACGCGAACCCCAA